>JAKONM010000187.1 GCA_022701925.1 Microbacteriaceae bacterium | reverse complement strand
GGTGACGGCGTGCACCGACAGCGTCCCCTCCGTGCGTCGCCAGGCGATGAAGACCACCGCGAGCACCGCCGCGAAGGCCGCCGTGCCGGCCGCGTAGGGCACGCCGATCCCGACGTGCAGCACGTCCGCGGCCATCGTCCCGAACACGCTCACCATCAGGACGGCGCTCCAGTAGCGCGCGGGCCGGTACCGCCCGGCCCGCAGCTGCACCGCCAGCGCGACGACCAGCACCAGCAGCGCCGCCGGCACCGCGACCTCGGGCGACAGGCGTCGCACCAGGAAGTCGGAGGCGGTCTCGCCCATGCCCGTCGTCAGCACCTTCATCGCCCAGAAGCCGGCTCCCGGGCTCGGGACCCGCAGGGGAGCGGTGGCGCGCAGGGGGACGACGGCGGGGGCGGCGGTCATGGCTCGGATCGTGCTGCAGCGGGGCCAAGGAACCGCCAAGACGCCGCGCCCGCGGCTTCTTGGCGGTTCCTCCGCGTCGTGCGGCGAGCATGGCGCCATGGATGTGCAGTCCCTCCTCACCGGTGCCGGCCCCTGGGCGCTCGGCGTCGTCGCCCTGTTCGTCTTCATCGAGTCGGGGCTGCTCTTCCCCTTCCTCCCCGGCGACTCGCTGCTGGTGACCGCGGGCCTCGCGCACCAGCAGCTGGGGCTGACCGTGCCCCTGATCGCCGCGGTCGGCTTCACGGCCGCCGCCCTGGGCGACCAGGTCGGCTACCTGCTGGGCTCGCGCTTCGGGTCCCGGCTGTTCAGGGACGACGCGCGCGTGCTGAAGACCTCGCGCCTGCGGGAGACGGAGGCGTTCTTCGAGCGCTACGGCGGCCGGGCGCTGGTGCTCGGCCGCTTCGTGCCGGTGGTCCGCACCTACGTGCCGCTCGCGGCCGGCAGCGCGCGGTACCCGTACCGCCGCTTCCTGCCCTGGAACCTGATGGGCGCCTTCCTGTGGGCGGTCGGCGTGACCGTGATCGGCTCGCTGCTGAGCGGTGTGCCCTTCATCACCGACAACCTCGAGGTGCTGCTGGCCGTCGTGGTCCTGATCTCCGTCGCCCCCGTCGTGATCGGGCAGCTGCGCAAGCGGTCCCGCGCGAAGCGGGCTGTGGAGGCCGGGTAGGCGCCACCGACGTCCCTCGGGCGCGCCGCTGCCGCGAGGCGGGCATGATCGGGCCCGTGCAGCCGGATCGAGCGAGCCTCCCGCTGGTCGAGGACGACCTGGCGGAGCCGGGCCTCATCGCCCCCCACGCGGTCGACCTGTCGGGCGGTATGCCGACGGCGGTCGTGGTCTGCTTCTTCGCCGAGGTGATCGAGCGGCTCGCGCAGCGGCCGGACACGGTGCTGCTGGGCGTGCTGCGCGCAGCGCACGGCGAGCACGCGCTGTACTCGGTCGTGCACGGCTCGACCCGCGTGGCCGTGTTCCATCCGGGCGTCGGGGCGCCGCTGGCGGTCGGCTTCTTCGAGGAGGTCGTCGCGACGGGCGGGCGCTCCTTCGTGGCGGTCGGGGGAGCGGGTGCCCTGCTGCCCGACCTCGTGCTGGGGCATCCCGTCGTGGTGGGCAGCGCGGTGCGGGACGAGGGCGCCTCCTTCCACTACGCCGCGCCCGGCCGCATCATCGACGCCGATCCGGCCGGCGTCCTCGCCGTGACGCAGGCGCTCGACGAGCGCGGCGTCGACCACCTGGTCGGCCGCGTCTGGACGACCGACGCCTTCTACCGCGAAGCTCCCGCCCGCATCGCCCGCAGGGTCGGGGAGGACTGCCTGCTGGTCGAGATGGAGGCCGCCGCGCTCATCGCGGCGGCGCGTTTCCGCGGGGTGCGGCTCGGGGTGCTGCTCTACGCCGGGGACAGCGTGGCGGGCAGCGAGTGGGACCACCGCGGCTGGGACGCCGCGGTCGACGTGCGGTCCCGCCTGTTCGACGTGGCCGCGTCCGCCGCGGTGCGGCTCGACGCGCCCGGCCCCGTCTGAGCGGCGCGCACCCCGCCCTCACCGCGCTCCGACCAGGGGGTTCCCCGGGCCGCGGTGCGCACGCGCACCTCGCGCTCCATGCGGTCCTCGTGCCGCTTGCGGCCTTTGATCGCCTCCAGCTCGCGGCTCTTCGGCGGCGCTGCGGGCACCAGCCGGTCGAGCATGCGGCGGGTCGCCTGCGCGATCTCGTCGATCGCCTCGTCGAACGCCGGCGCGTTCGCGCGGGAGGGGTGCGTGGACCCGCTGACCTTGCGGACGACCTGCAGCGCGGCCTCCCGCACCTCCTCGTCCGTGGTCGCCGGCTCGAAGTCGTGGAGGCAGCGGATGTTCCTGCACATGGCCGCGACCCTAGGACGACGCGACCCCGGCGGGAAGACCGTCCCCGGCGCGCAGGCCCCGGCTCCGGAGCAGCGCGAGCAGCCCTGCCGCGTGCTCCTCCGGCGGCGTGCTGGTCGTGTCGATGCGCACCGCGTCCTCCGGCTCGTGCAGCGGCACCTCCAGGGTGAACCGCCGGTAGCCCTCCGGGTCCGCGCCCTTGCGCAGCGCGATCCGGTCCGGATTGGCGATGCGGCCGACCTGCACGTCGAGGTCGCAGGTCAGCACCACCGGCAGGAACAGCGCGCCGCGCCGGCGCGCCAGGCCGCGCAGGCGGTCGACGGCCGCGGCGGCGTCCGGCCCCTCCTCCAGCGCGTTCGTGAACACGTAGCTGGTGTTCGGCGGTCCCAGGTCCTCGATCGTGCTCATGACGGCCTCGCGGATCGGCGCCACGCGCTCCCAGAAGCCCGCGGGCAGCGGCGCGACCCCGTCCCACTGCAGCAGCTCGAGCAGCGGCCGGTTGACCAGCGCGTTGTCGACCAGCACGCCGCCGAGCAGCGCGGCCAGGCGTCCGCCGACGGTCCGCTTGCCGGTGCCGGGCGGCCCGAGCAGGAGGGCGACGCAGCCGTCGAACCGCGGCTCCCGGGGCGTGCGGTCGTCGTCCTCCACGGCTCCTCCCTCACACCCAGTGCGGCTGGGCGAACAGGCCCTGCGGGTCGGCGGCGCGGGCGATCGCGCGCAGGCGCGGGGTGTTGTCGCCGAAGTAGGCCGACGGGTCGGTGATCGCCGCGTCGCAGTAGTTCGCGTAGGCGGCCGTGCCCCACGCCGGCTGCATCGCCGCCCGGAAGCCGCGCACGTACGAGTCGAAGGGGGAGGGGTCCGCGCCGCCCGCGAAGGTGGCGGTGTACTGCGCGGTGGCCAGCGCCGAGCGCCACGGGAAGGCGGTGTCCGTCGCCCCCGGGTCCGCGACCGCGCCGCCGAGGGCGTCGAGCGCGACGCCGCCCTCCGTCATCCCGCTCACGCCCGAGGCCTGTTCGACCCGCTGGACCAGGACGCGGATCTGCGCCGCGGCGAGCGGCCGGGAGGCGATCGAGGAGGTGGCCGACTCCGAGACCCGCGCGCCGTTCCCGGCCAGCCGCCGCATCGCGTCGCCGTAGCCGACCTGCACCGCGGTGTGCGACAGCGGCGCGGCCCCGACGTCCCGCACGAAGCCGTCCACGGAGGCGTCGGCGCCGCTCCTCGGCCCGGTCCAGGTGCCGGACACGGTGACCGAGGGGCCGGAGGGGTGCCGAGCGCCGCCGAGCAGCTTCAGCGAGGACCACAGCCGGCGGTCGGCGTCCGGCGCCCACCGCTGCCACGCCGCCACGACCGCCGCGGCCGCCGACCAGGGGAACGCCACCTGGAACAGCAGCACGTCGGGGGCGGGTCGTGTCGCGAAGGTCAGCGACGTGACCGCGCCCAGCGTGCCGCCGCCGCCGCCCCGGCAGGCCCAGAACAGGTCGGGCTCGCGGTCCGCCGAGATCTCGTGCACCCGGCCGTCCGCGGTGACCAGGGTCGCGCCCGTCAGCTGGTCGCAGGTGAGCCCGAACGAGCGCACCAGGACGCCCAGCCCGCCGCCGAGCGTCAGCCCGCCGATGCCGACGGTGGCGCACGAGCCGCCGCCGATGGCCCTCCCGGCCGCGGCGAGCCGGTCGTACACGTCGAGCAGGCGGGCACCCGGCCCGATCCGCACCGTCGATCCGTCGGCGGACGGCTCGACCGCGTCGAGACCCGCGGTGCTGATCACCAGCGACCGCGGCACGCCCGTGCCCGGCGCCCCGCCCGCGGACCATCCCGTGTAGGAGTGCCCGCCGGAGCGGAGCGCCACCGGCGTCCGGGTGGCGCGGGCGAAGGCGAGCCCCGCGACGACGTCCGCTGCGCCGGCGACCCGCAGGATGCCGAGCGGGTCCGCGTCGTCGAACCGGGGATCGCGCAGCACGCGGGCCGCGTCCCAGCCGGCGGAGCCCGGCCGCAGCACCGCGCCCTCGACCGACGCGGCCAGCTCGTCCCAGGAGCGCGGCCCGGCGGCGGCGGAGGCGCTCGCCGCGGGCGGGGCCGCGGAGGTCGATCCGGAGGGGAGCGGCGCGGGCGGGGTCGCCGCGGCGGGGGTGCAGGCGGCGAGCAGCCCGGCCGCGCCGAGCCCGGCGCCGCCGGCGAGCACGGCCCTCCGCGTCGGTCCAGGCCCCACCGCTGCTCCTTCCGCGCTCAGCCCGATCGCCGCCGTGCGCCCCGCCATTGTGCGCCCGCAGGACCTCGCGCGGGAGGACGCCGACCGCGACCCGGCTCGGGTCGCACTCCTCGACGCCCGGGCGCTGCGGGCGCGGCAGGAGCTGCGACCCGGGTCCCCGGCGGACGCGGAGACGGACGTGCCCGCGGGCGGAACCACGCCCCCGGCTTCAGCGCAAGTTCTTGATTTCTCAGGCGACGGACGGCGATCGAGGTGTGTCTCCCAGCGACGGCTCGGCACGCTGACCGCCGACGCCCCGAGGGAGGGCGACGAGGGAGCGACCGTGAGCACCGACCAGTCCGACAGGACCGACACCTGCAGCTACCACATGGCGGGTGACCTGCCGGCGGGCGGGAGCCGCGTCGGCGGCGCCTTCGGCCAGCAGCCGAGCCTCGAGGCCTGGTACCCGCAGCGCCTCCGCGTCGAGCTGCTGCACCGCAACGGCCTGGACGCCGACCCGCTGGGCCGCGACTTCGACTACGCCGCCGAGTTCGCGAAGATCGACCTGGACGAGCTGAAGCAGGACATCCGCACCCTGCTGACCACCTCCGTCGACTGGTGGCCGGCCGACTACGGCAACTACGGCCCGCAGATGGTGCGCATGGCCTGGCACGCGGCCGGCACCTACCGGATCGCCGACGGCCGCGGCGGCGCGGGCACCGGCATGCAGCGCTTCGCCCCGATCAGCAGCTGGTGGGACAACGGCAACACCGACAAGTCGCGCCGCCTGCTGCAGCCGATCAAGCACAAGTACGGCAACGGGCTGTCCTGGGCCGACCTCATGGTCCTCACCGGCAACGTCTCCCTGGAGCTGATGGGGCTGCCCACCTACGGCTTCGGCGGCGGCCGGCTCGACGCATGGGAGCACGACGAGGGCACCTGGTGGGGCCCGGAGGTCTGGGACCCGCACGAGGTGAAGAGCTTCGACGACATAGTGCAGCGCGACGAGCGCTGGCAGGGGGAGAACGGCGACGAGGACTACGACCTGCAGAGCCCCCTGGCCGCCTCCCACCAGGCGCTCATCTACGTCAACCCGGAGGGCCCGTACGCCAACGGCGACCCGATGGGCTCGGCGCGGGACATCCGCACCACCTTCACCCGGATGGCGATGAACGACGAGGAGACCGTCGCGCTGATCGCCGGCGGGCACGCCTTCGGCAAGAGCCACGGCCAGGTGCCGGCGGCCGAGATCGGGCCGCCCCCGGAGATCGCGCCGATCGAGGCGATGGGCCTGGGCTGGCACAACCCGAAGGGCACCGGCTCCGGCGCCGACACGATGACGAACGGCATCGAGGGCAGCTGGACCCCGGACCCCACCCAGTGGGACAACGACTACCTCGAGAACCTGTTCGAGTACGACTACGAGCAGACGAAGAGCCCCGCGGGCGCGCTGCAGTGGCGGCCGACCGACCCGGACGCGCCGAAGACCCCGGACGCGCACGTGCCCGGGCAGATGAACCCGCTGATGATGATGACCTCCGACATCGCGCTGAAGGTCGACCCCGAGTACCGCAAGGTCTGCGAGAAGTTCCTCGCCGACTTCGACACCTTCACGCTGGCCTTCGCGAAGGCCTGGTACAAGCTGACGCACCGCGACATGGGCCCGAAGCACCGCTACCTGGGGCCGGAGGCGACGATCGAGGACGGCCTGCTCTGGCAGGACCCGCTGCCCGAGGCCTCGGCCGAGCCGCTGTCCGAGGCCGACGTCGACCGCCTGAAGCAGGCGGTGCTCGACACCGGCCTGTCGGTGTCCGACCTGGTGTTCACCGCGTTCTCCGCGGCGTCGACCTACCGCGACAGCGACAAGCGCGGCGGGGCGAACGGCGGCCGCATCGCCCTCTCCCCGCAGAAGGACTGGGCGGTCAACCGCCGCACCGCACCAGTGGTCGAGGCGCTGCGGGGCGTGCAGCAGGAGTTCGGCCGCGACGGCGGCGGGCAGGTCTCGCTGGCCGACCTGATCGTCCTGGCCGGCTGCGCCGCGGTCGAGCAGGCCGCGCGCGACGCGGGCCAGCAGACGGTCGTGCCGTTCACGCCGGGCCGGGTCGACACCACGCAGGAGCTGACGGACGTCGAGATGTTCGAGTGGCTGCGCCCGATCTCGGACGGCTTCCGGAACTTCACGAGCCCCCGCTTCGCGCAGCTGGCACCCGGTGTCGCACCGGAGGCGGTGTTCCTGGACAAGGCGAACCTGCTGACGCTCACCGCTCCCGAGTGGACGGTGCTCACGGGCGGCCTCCGGGTGCTCGGCGCCAACTGGGACGGCTCGGACGCCGGTGTCTTCACCGACCGCGTCGGCGTGCTCAGCACCGACTGGTTCACGGGCCTGACCGACACCGACCTGGTGTGGGCGAAGGACGACGAGACCGAGAGCGCCTTCACCGGCACGGTCCAGTCGACCGGCGAGGCCCGCTTCCGCGCCACGCGCCACGACCTGGTCTTCGGGTCCAACGCGCAGCTGCGGTCCATCGTCGACGTCTACGCGGGCGCCGACGGCCAGACGCGGTTCGTGGCCGACTTCGTCCGGGTCTGGGACAAGGTCATGATGCTCGACCGGTACGACGTGAAGGGCCACAAGCGCTCCGGCGTGATGGCGGCCTGACCGATCGGCGCCCGTGCCCGGGGGACTTCCTCCGGCACGGGCGCCCGCTGCTGTCAGCGCCGCCCCGTCACCATGCACGACCGAGCACGTAGCCCGCCAGCGCGACGGCGACCGAGACGACCAGCATCCCGACGCCGTTGATCGCGGCGGCGCCGATCCGGCGCTCCTGCAGCAGGCGGACCGTCTCGACGCCGGCCGTGCTGAAGGTCGTGTAGCCGCCCAGGAATCCCGTGCCCAGCACGACCTCCCACCCCTCCGGCAGGCCGCCGGGATGGGCCAGTCCCGTGAGCAGCCCGAGCAGCAGCGACCCCGACACGTTGATCGCCAGCGTGCCCCAGGGCAGCCGTGCCCCGAGCCGGGCCCGGATCAGGCCGTCGAGCACCAGGCGCACGGCCGCGCCCGCACCGCCCGCCAGCGCGAGCGCGAGGAACAGCAGCGGGGTCACCGCCGGCCCCCGACCAGCGCGCCGCAGGCGATGCCGGCCCAGGAGGCCAGGCCGCCGACCAGCAGGGTCGCCGCCGCATAGAGCGCGCCGGTGACCGCGTCGCCGTCGACGAGCAGCACGGCGGTCGCCGTCGCCAGCGAGCTGTAGGTGGTGAAGCCGCCGCAGAAGCCGGTGCCGAGCAGCAGCCGCAGCACCTGCCGGCGCCCCTCGTCCGGTCCGCGTCGCACGAGCGCTTCCAGCAGCAGGCCCAGCAGGAACGCGCCGACGACGTTGATGCCGAAGACCGCTGCCGGGAACCCGCCGATCGACGGCACCGCCAGCGAGACGGCCTCCCTGGCCGCAGTGCCGACGACACCGCCCGCGGCCACCAGCAGGACGGACCGGGGCCGCAGGTGGACGGGCCGCGCCGCACGCGCCGACGGCAGCGCGTCGGGGTCGAGCGCCTCGGCCGAGCCGAGGTGGACGGGGCGCCGGAAGGCGGGTGGCTGCTGCGGGTCTCGCACGGAGTCTCCTGAGGTCGACGAGATGATCAGGAGGGGCCATCGGCCGACGTCGGCGGTTCCGGCCCGCAGGCCGTGGCGAGCACCATCACCGGGGTCGAGCGTAGGGGACGGGGCACGGCGGGCGCGTCGCCCACGGCGGCACCGACCGCCGGCGGCACCGACGCTGGCCGGGGTCCCGAGCGCGGGGGACGAGCCCTTTGGTCCGGCGCTCAATGAATTCATCTCCTGGTGTACTGTGCCTCCATGGCCCCGACGACGACCTCTCCCGGGGCGCTCGCCCGCTTCGGGCACGCGCTGTCCGACGCGACCCGTGCGCGGGTCCTCCTCGCGCTCATGGACGCACCCGGGTACCCGGCCGAGCTCGCGGACCGGCTGGGCGTCACGCGGCAGTCGATGTCGAACCACCTGTCGTGCCTCCGGGGCTGCGGGCTCGTCGTCGCCGTCGCCGAGGGACGGCGGCTGCGCTACGAGCTCGCCGACCCCCGGCTCGGGCACGCGCTCGCCGATCTGCACCGGGTCGTCCTGATCACGGATCCCGACGCCTGCGCCGCGGCGGAGCGCGACGACTGCTGCTGATGACCGGGAACGTCCTGCGCGGGGCCGCCGAGGCGCTGCTCCCCGAGCCCCGTCGGGCGGCGCTCGTCCGCCGGGTGCGGTTCCTGGTGGCCTTCACGATCGCGTACAACCTGCTCGAGGCCGTGGTCGCGCTCGCGGCCGGGGCCGCGTCCGACTCGAGTGCGCTGCTGGCCTTCGGTCTCGACTCCGTGATCGAGGTGTCGTCGGCGGCCGCGGTCGCCTGGCAGTTCGCGGGCGGTGATCACGAGGCCCGGGAACGCATCGCGCTCCGCATCATCGCGGTCTCGTTCCTCGCGCTCGCGGCGTTCGTCGTGGCCGACTCGGCGTCCACGCTGATCAGCGGCCGCGAGCCGGAGCGCTCGGTCGTCGGCATCGTGCTCGCCGGGGTGAGCCTGCTGGTCATGCCGGTCGTCGCGCTGGTCCAGCGGCGCTCCGGGCTCGCCCTCGGCTCGCGCTCCGTGGTCGCGGACTCGAAGCAGACGCTGCTCTGCATGTGGATGTCGGCGGCCCTGCTCGCCGGGCTCCTGGCGAACGCGCTGCTCGGCTGGTGGTGGGCGGACCCCGTCGCCGGCCTCGTCATCGCGGCGTTCGCGGTCCGTGAAGGGGTGGGGGCCTGGCGCGGCGACGTGTGCTCGCCGGCCGAGCTCCTGTTCGGCGACGGCGACTGACCGGACGGGGGTGGGCCCCGTGGGGCTCGAACCCACGACCCGCGGATTAAAAGTCCGATGCTCTACCGACTGAGCTAGAGGCCCCTGGCGTCGAGGGTAGCCCGGGGTGCAGGCGGTGAGCGGTCCGGCGGCCCCGGCCCGGCGACGCCGGGCGACCCCGCCCGCGGAGTCGGATCAGGCCCTGCCGGGTGCTCCTGACCGTCGCCCGCCGCGAACCGTGCGTCCGCCGCGGCGCTCTCCGGCTGCGGTGCCGACGCTCGGCCCTGGTCCGGGCGCCCAGGGATCCTGAATGGTCCGGGGGCACGATGACGCGATCGGTGGAGGGTCGAGCAGTGGTGCGGACGGTGCTGGCGTGAGCGGGCTGAGGGTCGAGGAGTTCGGCTCGGGTCACGTCGACGAGGTCGAGGCCGTGCTGCGCGGTGTCGGCGCCCCGTCCTGGTTCCAGGTGGACCGCGACGGCGACGACGGATTCTCCTTCGCGTCGACCGTCGGCACGGACGGCGAGCTCCTCCTCGCGCGCTACGCCGTCAGCGGGTCGTGGACGCTGCGCGCCGAGCCGGACCTGTTCCTCGTCGCGACCGCCTCCTCGAACGCGATGCGATGGTCGAAGGGCGACGAGCGCGGGTTCTTCACGGACGCTCCCGTGCACTTCCCGCCGGGCCGGAACGACGTGCAGGTGGACGGTTCGGTCGAGCTGTTCGAGGTGCAGTTCCAGCCGGACGCGCTGGCCCGCCTGGCCGCCGATGCGCACGGCGTGGAGCACGTGCGGCTGGGAGCGGGCGTCCGCCTTCCTCGCACGCCCCGGCACGAGCAGTACTGGCCCGCGGTGCTGCACTTCGCGAGGACCCTGTTCGACGGCGGCCTGCTGAGCAACGCGCACCTGCTGGCCGCGCTGAAGTCCAACCTGGTGGTCACGATGCTCGACGGCTTCTCGCTGATGGCGGAGCGCCGGGAGTGGCGCCTGTCCTCCTCGGGTGCGCGCACCGCCTACCGGCAGGCCACCGCATTCATCGAGGAGGAGGCGAGCCGTCCCATCGCCGGCACCGACGTGGCGGCCGCGGTCGGCGTCCCCTTCGCGATGCTGGAGGACGAGTTCCGGCAGCAGTCGGGGCTGACGATCGCCGAGCACCTGCGCCGCGAGCGGGTGGTCGGCGCGCACCGCGAGCTGCTGCGCGCCGAGCCGGACCGCGGCACGGCGGAGGCGGTGGTGCGGCGGTGGGGGTTCACCTCGCTCGCGACGTACCTGCCGCTGCACGCGTCGCTCCTCCCCGACCGGCCGCTGCCGCTGGAGCCCTGAGCCGGTGCGCCGGATCGGGTGGGCAGGGACCATGATGGGGTCATGGACGGGTGCGGCTGGCAGGGGGCGTCGTCGGGCGCCGCTGACGGTCGTGCAGGTGGCTGACGACTTCGACGACGCCATCCGCCTGCTGCGGGACTACTCCGGAGCCGACGCCGACCTCGCCGGTGTGATCCTGGAGGTCGTGCGCGTGACCGGGGCGTCGGTGTCGACGATGGGCTTCCTGGCCGAGGAGACCATCTCCGCCAGCGACCGCAGCGTCGCCCGGCTGGACGAGGCGCAGTTCGACCTGGGCGAGGGTCCCTGCTGGGACGCGGTCTCCACCGGGGCCCCGGTGTCGCTGCCGGATCTGCGCGCAGCGCCCGCCCGGTGGCCGGCGCTCGAGGCCATGCTGCGGTCGGAGCCGATCGGGGCCGTGCACGCGTTCCCGATGCTCGTGGGGAGCCTGGCGATGGGGGCGCTCGATCTGTACCACGTCGAGCCCTACGAGCTGGACGACGTGGAGACCCGGCAGGCCGCAGCGATCGCGGAGGTGCTGGGACGGCATGTGCTGCGCCGTGCACTGGTCCGGGTCGTGGACCGCGAGCCGCCGCGGGACGACTCCCCGTTCTCCCGGCGCATCGTGCACCAGGCGACCGGGTTCGTGGTCGGGCAGCTCGGGGTCTCCGTCGACGAGGCGACCCTGCTCATCCAGGGGATGGCGTTCTCGACGGACCGCTCCATGCGCGAGGTCGGTCAGGACATCCTGAACGGCTCCAGGCGGTTCGAGGTCAGGGAGAACATGATCGAGGACGAGCGATGACCGCGGCCCGCGACGAGGCGCTCTTCGACGCGTTCGCATCACTGGCGGACACCCTGGTGACCGGCTACGACGTGGTCGATCTGCTGCAGCTGCTCGTGGAGACGTGCCAGCGCACCCTCGACGTCGCGGAGGCCGGCCTGCTGCTGGCCGACACGAGCGGCGACCTGGAGCTCGTGACCTCGACCAGCGAGTCGACCGCGCTCGTCGAGACCATCCAGCTGTCGGCCGAGAGCGGCCCGTGCATCGAGAGCTTCCAGACGGGCGAGCCGGTGGCCGTGCCCGACCTCGCGGGGGTCGGCACGGAGGCCTGGAGGGGGTTCCGCGACGCGGCGCTGGCGCAGGGCTTCGCCTCGGTCTACGCCATCCCGCTCCGCCTCCGCACCGAGGTGATCGGGACCCTGAACCTCTTCGGGCGCCGGGTGGACGGCCTGGCGGCACGGGACGTCCGCGCCGCGCAGGCGCTGGCGGACGTCGCCACGATCGGCATCCTGCACGAGCGGTCGTTCCGGGCCAGCGACCTGCTGCGGCAGCAGCTGCAGCTCGCGTTGAACTCGCGGGTGGTGATCGAGCAGGCCAAGGGCGTCCTGGCGCACCAGCACGGCGTCACGCCCGAGCTGGCGTTCCAGCTGCTGCGGCGGTACGCGCGGAACAACCAGCTGCAGCTGGCTGACGTCGCAGTCCGGGTCGTGCACCGCACCCTGCTGTTCTGAGCGCCGGGGACGCCGCGCGGTGGCGGTGCGTCGACGACGCGGTCCCGCCCCTCGCGCCTCAGCGCTCGCGCAGGTCCCGAACCGCGCTCGCGTGCTGGCGCAGCCGCACGGCCAGGCGGTCGTCGCCGGTGTGGGCGTGGTCGGCCGCAGAGCGGTCGAGCAGGGCGGCGATCGACGCGATCACGTCGCGGGACGGCTGATTCGACATGCGGGGCCTCTCCGTGCGGTTCGCTCGAAGTGGCCCCCGTGGCAGCCGGTCCACCCGCGCGAGAAGGTGGACGAAACCGGGGTCCGGGGCGTCGTCGACGCCCATCTTCACGGGCATGCACGAGTTCTGCAAGGAACACTCGGCGGCGACGCCCGCCGTCGCGCCGGTGCCCGCACGGGTCCACCCGATGCGCGGGCGGGGATCGGGACGATCATCGCTGTGCGCGTCCTCAACATCGTCTCCTCGCCCCGCGGCGACGGCTCGGCCTCCGTCGCGATCGCCGACGCCTTCCTGGAGCGGCTGCGGGAGCGGCACCCCGACGTCGAGGTCGACGTGCTGGACGTCTGGCACGAGGACCTGCCCGAGTTCGACCTGGTCGCCTCGACCGCCAAGTACAAGGCCACCAGGGGGCGCGAGCTCGACGAGGCGGAGGCGGCGGCATGGGGCGCCATCGAGCGGCTCGCCGCCCGGTTCGCGGCGGCCGACCGCATCGTGATCGGGGTGCCGATGTGGAACTGGGCCTACCCGTACAAGCTGAAGCAGCTGATCGACCTGGTCACCCACCGCGGCCTGCTGTTCACGGTCGAGGGCGACACGATCGGTCCCGCGCTCGACGTGCCGCTGGGCCTGGCGCTGCTGGTGCGGGGTCAGGCGTACCCGGAGTGGGGCGGGCGGCCGCCCGAGCAGTTCGACCACCAGTCGTCCTACATCGAGTTCTGGCTGCGGCTGATCGGGGTGAGGGAGGTGCGCACGCTGGTGGTCGAGCACACCTGGGACGACCTGGCCGGTCCCGCGATCGAGTGGGGTCGCGCGCAGGCGAGGGCGATGGCCGACCGCTTCTGACCGCTCGACCGAGGGCGCGCCCGGGCGCCGGCCCGTGCGCCGACCGCGAACCCTGGATGCGGCCGGAAGCGGCGCTCGTACCCTCGTCGCGTGCCCGATCGCTTCCACCGCCCCGTCCGTGTGCCGGTCGAGCACTTCGAGCACGTGCAGGGCGGCGACGACCCCGCCGTGATCGTGCGCAACGCCCACGAGACCGCGCAGGCGCTGGTCAGCCGGGTGCGCGCGCACCCCGACCCGGAGGTCGTGGAGCGGCTGGTCGCCTTCGCCGAGCGGGAGGGCATCGACGCGGTCGCCGAGCTGTGGTCGCGGGCCGCGCCGCTCAGCCTGCCGGGCGCGCTGTGGCGCCTCTACCTGCTGCGCGAGATGGTGCGGCGCGACGGCGAGCAGGTGACCCTGGCGTTCGCGCGCGGGGTCGCCCGGCTGCGCTCCATCGATCCGGTGGTCGCGGGCGCCCCGGACCCGGCGGGCCCGGCCGAGCTGCTGGCGCTCGCGGACGAGATCCTGCGCGGCGTCTTCGAGGGCGACCTCGCCGCAGCCCTCGAACGCGCTTCGGCCTTCTGCCGCGTCACCGCCGACGGCACCGTCGACCTGGCCGACGACGCCGACCCGACCGAGCCGGAGCGGGCCGGGGTGCTGACTCGCCGCTCCTCCCGCCTGCTCGCCCTGGCCGACGAGCTGGGCGCCAGCGCCCGCCTGGAGCGCGACGGCGCCCTCGACTGAGACGGTCTTGCCGCTCCGGTGACGGTCGCGGGCCTCGAACCGTCACCGAAGCGGCAACACCCCCGGGGCGGGGACGTCACCGGCGATCGAGGCGCTCGCGGGTCGTCGTCACCGTGGTCTGCCCGTGGGGGAGCAGCGCCCCCGTCTCGTCCAGCGACACGAACACCAGCCGGTCGATCGTCAGCACGCTGCGCCCGGTGTTGATGTTCCGCACCTCCGCCCGCATCGAGAGGGAGGTGCGCCCGAAGCCGGTGGTCACCAGCCCGATCTCGACGATGTCGCCCAGGCGCGCGCTGGAGACGAAGCTGATCTCCGACATGTAGCGCGTGACCACGTGCGTCACGCCCAGCTGCAGCGTCGCGACCACCACGGCCTCGTCGTCGATCCAGCCGAGCAGGCTGCCGCCGAACAGGGTGCCGTGGGCGTTCAGGTCCTCGGGCCGCACCCACTTGCGGGTGAGGAAGGCCATGGGCGGCTCCGCGGGCGGGGCCGGCTGCCGCTCGGCCGGCCCGACCGCGTCGCTGACGCCCATCGCCGGTTCCTCTCAGACGGCCTGGGCGAAGCCCAGCGCCTCGTCGGCCAGGTGGGCCAGGTGGTCGGGCAGCGGACGCCCGTGCCGCTGCATGGTCTGCGCGTAGAGGCGGCCGGCGCGATAGCTGCTGCGCACCAGGGGGCCGGCCAGCACGCCCAGGAAGCCGATCTCCTCCGCCGCCGTCTTGAAGTCCTCGAACTCGGTCGGCGTGACCCACCGGTCCACCGGGTGGTGCCGCGGCGTCGGCCGCAGGTACTGGGTCAGCGTGATGATGTCGGTGCCCGCCGCGTGCAGGTCCTCCAGCGCCGTCAGCACCTCGTGC
The DNA here is from genome assembly GCA_022701925.1 of Microbacteriaceae bacterium. Lineage (GTDB taxonomy): Bacteria > Actinomycetota > Actinomycetes > Actinomycetales > Microbacteriaceae > Amnibacterium. The sequence continues at coordinate 3,399 of JAKONM010000187.1, read as the reverse complement.
GGCGTCTCGCCCATGCCGAGGATCAGGTTGCTCTTCGTCACCAGGCCGAAGTCGCGGGCCTGCGTCAGCACGTCGAGCGACCGCTCGTAGCGGAACGCCGGGCGGATGCGCTTGAAGATGCGCGGCACCGTCTCGACGTTGTGCGCGAACACCTCCGGCTGCGACTCGAACACGACCCGCAGCAGGTCCGGGTCCCCGGAGAAGTCGGTGGCCAGGATCTCGACGCCCGTGCCGGGGTTCGCCGCGTGGATCGCGCGCACGGTCTCCGCGTGCAGCCACGCGCCCTCGTCGGGCAGGTCGTCGCGCGCGACGCCGGTCACGGTGGCGTAGCGCAGCTGCATCCGGGTCACGGACTCGGCGACGCGGCGCGGCTCGTCCGTGTCGTAGTCCGCCGGCTTGCCGGTGTCGATCTGGCAGAAGTCGCAGCGGCGGGTGCACTGCGAGCCGCCGATCAGGAAGGTCGCCTCGCGGTCCTCCCAGCACTCGGAGATGTTCGGGCAACCGGCCTCCTGGCAGACCGTGTGCAGGCCCTCCTCGACCACCAGGGAGCGCAGCTGCTTGTACTCGGGACCCTGCTTCAGCGTGTTCCGGATCCACTCCGGCTTCTTCTCGATCGGCACCGACGCGTTGCGCGCCTCCAGGCGCAGCAGCCTGCGGCCCTGCATCTCGGGCGTCGTGCCGGTGGAGGGCAGGCGGGCGGCGCTCATGCGGCCACCGCGCCCTGCAGCGCCGCGGTGCGGGAGGCGCCGACGCGCAGGTGCTCGAGCACCAGCGGTGCGACGTCGGAGGGGGTGATGCGCCTGCCGGTCAGCCGGCTCAGCGTCGTCACCCCCGCGTCACGGATGCCGCAGGGCACGATCGCTCGGTACGGCTCCAGCTCGTTGCTGCAGTTCAGCGCGAACCCGTGCATCGTGACGCCCTGGGCGACCCGCAGCCCGATGGCGCCGATCTTCTCCCAGCCCGCGTCGCCGTGCACCCACACGCCGCTGCGCCCCTCGACGCGCTCGCCGGTGACGCCGACCTCTGCGGCGACCTCGATCATCATCGTCTCCAGGTCGCGCACGAAGGCGACCACGTCGACCCGGCCCGGCTCGCCCGGGATCTCGGGCAGGCGCGCGATCGGGTACCCGGTCAGCTGGCCGGGGCCGTGCCAGGTGATGCGACCACCGCGGTCGACGTCCACGACCGGGATGTCACCGGCCGGCCGGTCCTCCGGCTGCGTGCGCGTGCCGGCGGTGTAGACGCTCTCGTGCTCGCACAGCACCAGGCTGTCCGGGCGGGTCCCCGCGACGACCTGCTCGTGCAGCAGGCGCTGCAGCGCCCAGCCGTCCCGGTAGTCCAGCCGCTGCGGGTCCAGCGCCACCTCTGCGATCTCGAACACGTGCCCTCCTCGTGGTCCTCGGCGCCCGCGCTCGGCGCCGTGCTCGTCGACGGTCCGGCGCATCGTGCCCGTGCTCGATCTCAGCACGAACCGAACGGTCCCGATGGCGTCGGCGAGGGTTCCGTCCCCGTACCGCAGCCTCTCGCCCGCGACTGCGCCCACGTCAGCCCTCCACCAGCCCGGGCACCAGCCGGTCGATGCGGTCGAGCACGTAGGTGGGGCGGTCGGAGGGGGGCGCGCCCGCCAGCATCGCGGCGTCGGTCTCGCCGGTCAGCACCAGCGCGGAGGCCATGCCCGCGTTGGTCGCCATGCGGATGTCGGTGTAGAGCCGGTCGCCGACCATCACGCAGCCGCCCGCGTCGACGCCCAGTCGCTCGAGCACGGTGTCGATCATGATCCGGTCGGGCTTGCCGGCGTTCGCGACGCAGGTGGTGCCGGTGCTCGCCTCGATCGCCGCGACCACGGCGGCGGCGTCCGGCTCGCCCGCACCGCCCGGGAACGGGCAGTAGCGGTCCGGGTTGGTGGTGACCAGGATCGCCCGCCGGTGCCGCCAGATCGCGTCGAACGCGATCTGCAGCTTCCGGTAGTCGAAGGCCCGGTCGTAGCTGGCGATCACCACGTCGACCTCCCGCGGGTCCTCGCTGCGCGGGATGCCGGCGGCGTCCAGCGCGGCGATCAGCGGCGCCTCCGCGATGGGGAACACGGTCTTGCCCGGATGGGTCCGGCGCAGCCAGGCGACCATGCTCACCACGGTGTTGACGACGTCGTCCTCCCGCACCGGCACGCCCAACCGGGTCAGCTTCTCGACGTACTGCCCGGGGTCCTTGGTCGGGTTGTTCGACAGGAAGATCGTGCGGCGGCCCTGCTCGGTCAGGTGCGTCAGCAGCGACCGGGCTCCGGGCAGCAGCTCGTCTCCCAGGTAGACGGTGCCGTCGAGGTCGAACAGGTAGGTGTCGAACAGCCGGTCCGGCGCGATCACGGGCGCGGTCGGGGCGGAGGCGGTGGTCATCGCACGGCCTCCGTCAGCGGGCGGAACAGCGCGCGGTTCGCGGGGTACACCTGCGTGTAGACCTCGTACAGGCGGTCGTAGCGCTCGGCGGCGACGGGGTCGGGCTCGTAGCGCTGCCGGGTCGTCGCCATCGCCGCGGCCGCGGCGCGGATGCCGGGGTGCACGCCGCCGCCGGCCGCGGCCAGCATCGCGGCGCCCAGGCAGGTGCTCTCCTCGTGCCCCGCCAGCACCAGCGGCTTGCGCAGCACGTCGGCGATCAGCTGGCACCAGAAGGGGCTGCGCGCCCCGCCGCCCATCGTCACCAGCGCGTCCACGGGCACGGGCAGGGCGGCGTCGATGCGCTCCAGGCACAGCCGCAGCTCGTAGGCCAGGCCCTCCAGCACCGCGCGGTACACGTGCGCGCGGCCGTGGCCGCCGTGCAGGCCCACCATCACCCCGCGCGCGTCCTGGTCCCAGTAGGGGGTGAGCGCCGCGTTCCAGTAGGGCACCACCAGCAGGCCGTCGGCGCCGATCGGCACCTCGGCCGCCTCGTCGCCCAGCCGCTGCTCGATGGTCGCCCCGCCGACCGGCGCGCGGTCCTCCGGGGCCACGAAGGCGTCCAGGAACCAGGTGACCATGTAGGTGCCGGCGCCGATGAAGACCTCGTACGAGAAGGTGCCCGGCACCGCGCCGGTCATGGCGCGGTAGTCGTCCCGCGCCTCGTACTCGTCGCTGTAGCAGCCGGCGACCAGGCCGGTGCCGAGGTTCAGCCAGGCCCGGCCCGGCTGCGTCACGTCCGCGCCCAGCGCGGCCGCCTGGCCGTCCCCGGCGCCGGACACGACCGGGGTGCCTCCGGGCAGGCCCAGGGCGTGGGCGGCGTCCGCCGTCAGCGGCGCGATCACCTCGCCGGGCGGCACCAGGTCGCCGACCTGCTCCCGGGTCAGCCCCACGTCGGCCAGCAGGCCGTCGTCCCAGTCGCCGGTGCGCACGTCGACCAGGCCCAGCGGGTCGGCCGCGGCGATCGAGGTCG
>JAKONM010000185.1 GCA_022701925.1 Microbacteriaceae bacterium | reverse complement strand
GGCGTCGCGCACCCTCCGAGGGAGCGTGCCCCGCCAGGTGCGGACGGCCTCCGCCTGCTCGGGAGTCAGGGCGTCGAGGAGCGGCTCGACGTCGAGCCCGGCCAGGAACGCGCGGAAGGCCTCCTCGGTCGAGGTGCCGTGCCGGGCGAGCAGCCGCTCGACCCGGGGCTCCCAGTTCGGCACCCCCTGCGCGCGGGCGAGTCGCGGGGCGTTCGCGATCGTGTCGAGGTGGTCGGCGACGATCGCCTCGCGCTCCACCCCGGCGACGGTCAGCAGGATCGCGGCCAGCAGGCCGGTGCGGTCGCGGCCGCCGACGCAGTGGATCAGCACGGCGCCGGGTCGCGCCTCGCCCACCGCGCGGAGGACGTCGACGACGAGCCCGGGCGACTCCCGCAGTCGGTCGAGGTGGTGCAGCGAGGCGCCCTCCAGCCCCTCCGCGCCGTACCGCTGCGTGAAGCGCGGGTCGTCGAGGTCGAGGTGCAGCACCGTGGCCCACGCCGGCCTGGTTCCGACGTCGCGAGCGCGCTCGTCCGGACGCCGGAGGTCGACCACCGTGCGGACCCCGATGCCGCGCAGCCGCTCCCAGCCCTCGGCCGTGACGAGGTCCGGGCTCTCCGACCGGAGGAGGACGCCGCGGGGCGTGGCGCCTCCACCGGCGAGCGGGAGCCCGCCCAGGTCCCGCGCGTTGCAGAGCCCCGGCACGCGGATGCTGCGCTCCTCCACGCGGCCACCGCAAGGCGGATAGGGCGCAGGGGAGATCGCACGGCGCGACAGGAGGTGGTGCGCGACGGTCCGTGGGGGTATCGTCCCGGCGAAGGCAAGACGCGGACCGCGGTCCGCGCGCACACGCTGCTCGTCGAGTCGCCACTTCTCCCTCCCGAGGAGTGCGTCATGACCGCGAACCTTTCCCTCTCCCCCGCGTCGACCACGGCCGGTCCCGATGCCGCGCGCGCGTCCGGCCCCACGACCTTGCGCTCCGCCTGGCTCGCCCTGGCGGGCCTGTCGGCCGTGTTCCTGTTCGAGATGCTCGACAACTCGGTGCTGAACGTGGCGCTGCCCACCATCGGGCGCGAGCTCGACGCCTCGACGACGGCCCTGCAGTGGATCACCGGCTCGTACGCGATCGTGTTCGGCGGGCTGATGATCGCCCTCAGCGCCGCGGCCGACCGGATCGGTCGCCGACGGGTGATGCTCGCCGGCCTCGCGCTGCTCGCCGTCGCCAGCCTTGCGACGGCGTTCGTGGGCTCGGTGGAGCAGCTGATCGCGGTGCGGGCCGTGATGGGCGTCGCCGCGGCGATGACCACGCCCGGCTCCCTCTCCCTCGCCTTCCGGCTCTTCGACGACGACCTGCTGCGCGTCCGGGCGATGACGCTCATCTCCACCGTCGGGCTGGTCGGCCTGGCCGTCGGGCCCACCGCCGGCGGCCTCGCCCTCGCCGTCGCACCCTGGCAGGTCCTGCTGCTGGTGAACGCGCCGATCGCGGTCCTCGCGATCGTCTGCATCCGGCTCGGCATCCCGGCCGACCGGGCGGAGGACCTGCACCCCGCACCGATCGACGTCCCCGGCGCGCTGAGCGGCACCGCCACCGTCGTGCTCGCGCTGGTCGCTCCCGCGCTCCTCCTCGACGAGGGCGCCGGGTCCTGGGCGCCGTGGACCGCAGTCGGCGCCGCAGTCGTCTGCGGCGGGCTGTTCGTGCTGCGCCAGCGCCGGGCCGCGCACCCGCTGCTCGACCTCGCCCTGGTCACCCGGCCGCTGGTGTCCAGCGGGCTCGCCTTCAAAGCGGCCGCGGGGCTCGCCGTCGCCGGCCTCGGCTACCTGGTCACGCTGCAGCTGCAGCTCGACTGGCGCTGGACGCCCGCCCAGGCCGCCCTCGGCCTGCTGCCGCAGGTCGTCGTCCTGATCGCGGGAGGGGCGGTGATCTCGCCCCTCATCCGGCGGATCGGCCTGGACCGCGCAGCCCCGCTCAGCGCCGTGGTCGTCGTGCTCGGCCTCGCCGTCTACGCCGTGCTCGGCCGCACCGGGTACCCGGCCGTCGCCGTCGCCCTGGTGCTGGTCGCCGCGGGGATGCGCACCGTCGGGGTCGTCGCCGGCAACAGCGTGATGCGCGGCCTCCCCGCCGACCGCACGACCATCGGAGCCGCCCTGGTCGACACCGCCAGTGAGCTCACGACGGCCGTCGGCATCGCCCTCTGCGGCACGGTCATCGCCGCGGTCTTCACCGGCTCGATCACCCGGATCGGCTGGACCGCCGTGCAGACGGCGGAGTTCCGCACCGCGACCTCGGTGGCCGCCGGCCTGCTCACCGCCCTCGCCGGGCTGCTCGTCCTGCTCGGGATGCTGCGAGCGCGAGGCGGCCGCGCCGACGCGGAGCAGGCCCCGGCCCGCGGCTGACCGGTCGCCGCGGCTCGCCCGGCGCGGTGGACCGTCCGCGCTCAGTCCCGATCCGGCAGCCTCCGCGCACCGGTCCCCCCAACCGCCAGCAGCACGCCCGCGACGACCAGGGCCAGCGGGCGGACGAGCGCGACGACGACCTGGAACGCGAGCGCCGCCGGCGGCAGCAGGACGAGCACGAGGGCGACCACGTCGACGGCCGCGAGCAGCGCGAAGGCCCAGCGGGCCGCACCGGCGGCCTCGCCCCG
>JAKONM010000173.1 GCA_022701925.1 Microbacteriaceae bacterium | reverse complement strand
AGACCAACGGGCTGTTCGACGGCACCTCCCGCCTGCACCGCGCGGACGGGCGGGGCGGCGACGAGCGCGTGCACCACCTGATGGGCGTCTCCTGCTTCGCGGAGCAGGTCGTCGTGTCGGCCAGCAGCGCCGTGAAGGTGCCGGACGGGGTGCCGCCCGAGGTCGCCGCGATCGCCGCCTGCGCCGTCATCACCGGCGTCGGCGCCGTGCTGAACGCCGTCGACTCCCCCGCCGGCCGCCCGCTCGGCGTGCTGGGCGCCGGCGGCGTCGGGCTCGCGGCCGTGATGGGCGCGCACCTGGTGGGCGCGGAGCCGATCGTCGTCGCGGACCTGGACCCGGCGAAGCTCGAGCTGGCCCGCTCCTTCGGCGCCACGCACGTGGTCGACGCGGGCCGGGAGGACGTCGTGGCCCGCGTGCTCGAGATCACGGGCGAGGGCGTGCCGTGGATGATCGACGCGGTCGGCGCCCCGGCGACGATGCAGCAGGCGTTCGCCTGCCTGGCGCCGGAGGGGACCCTGGTGGCGATCGGCCTCAGCCGCGCCGGCACGACGTTCGCGGTGCCGGTGAACGAGCTGGTCCAGCGGCAGAAGCGGATCGTCGGCGCGCTCTACGGCGCCAGCAGCCCGCGGGTCGACCTGCCGCGGATCTTCGCGCTGTACCTGGCCGGACGGCTGCCGCTGGACGACCTGATCGGCGCGCGCCGGCCGCTCGCCGAGGTGAACGAGGCGGTGGCCGACCTGCGCGCGGGCTCGGCCGGCCGCGGCATCCTGGTGCCCTGAGCACCCCGACGAGGACGACGGGGCCGCGCGCGACGCGGCCGCCCGATGAGGAGAGGGACGTTGGCGATGATGCGGATGCGGAAGACGGAGGCGGCGCGATGACCGAGCTGCGGAGCCAGGGCTGGTACGGCGGCGACGACCGCGACGGCTACATCCACCGGGCGTGGATGCGCCGCGGGTACCCCGACGACGCGTTCGACGGGAAGAAGCCGCAGATCGCGATCGCCAACACGGCCAGCGACCTGACGCCCTGCAACATGCACCTGGACGAGGTGTCGCAGGCGGTGAAGCTGGGCGTCGCCGAGGCCGGCGGCATCGGCCTCGACCTGCCGGTCGTGTCGCTGGGCGAGACGCTGGTGCGACCCACGGCGATGCTGTGGCGCAACATGGCGGCGATGGCGGCGGAGGAGATGTTCCGCGCCAACCCGGTCGACGGCCTGGTGCTGCTGGGCGGCTGCGACAAGACGATCCCGGCGCTGCTGATGGCCGCCGCCTCCGTGGGCATCCCCGCCGTCGTCGTGCCCGGCGGGCCGATGATGAACGGCATGTTCCGCGGCAAGCGGATGGGCTGCGGAACGGGCGTCTGGCAGCTGAGCGAGGAGGTGCGCGCCGGCACGCTGTCGAAGGAGGCGTTCCTGGCCAGCGACCGCTCGATGATCCGCAGCAAGGGCCACTGCAACACCATGGACACCGCCTCGACGATGGCCGTGATGGCCGAGGCGCTGGGCATGACGATCCCGGGCTTCGCCGGCACGCCCGCACCGGATGCCCGCCTGCTCGAGGCGTCGCAGGCGACCGGCCGGCTGGCCGTCGAGATGGTGCACGAGGGCCGCACGATCAACGACGTGCTGACGAAGGCCTCGTTCGAGAACGCGATCACCGCGATCGCGGCGACCGGCGGCTCCACGAACTCGGTGGTGCACCTGCTGGCGATCGCCGGGCGCATGGGCATCGAGCTGACGCTGGACGACTTCGACCGCATCGGCGCCCGGGTGCCGCTGCTCGTCAACCTGCAGCCGGCGGGCACCTACCTGATGGAGGACCTGTTCAACGCGGGCGGGCTGCTGGCGGTGCTGGCGCAGGTGAAGGACCTGCTCGACCCGACGCCCATCACCGTGACCGGTCGGCCGCTGGTCGACTACCTGGACGACCGGCCGATCTGGGACCCCGAGGTCATCGCGACCCGGGAGGACCCGCTGATCCCGGCCGCCACGGACGACACCGCCGGCGCCGGCATCGCGGTGCTGCGCGGCAACCTGGCGCCGAACGGCGCGATCATCAAGCCGGCGGCGGCCTCGCCGCACCTGCTGACGCACCGCGGGAAGGCGGTCGTGTTCGACTCGATCGAGGACTTCCACGCCCGGGTCGACGACCCCGACCTCGACGTCACGGCCGACTCCGTGCTGATCCTGCGCGGCTGCGGTCCGATGGGCTACCCGGGCATGCCCGAGGTCGCGAACCTGCCGCTGCCGCAGAAGATCCTGGCGACGGGCGTGCGCGACATGGTCCGCATCTGCGACGGCCGCATGTCGGGCACGGCGTACGGCACCGTCGTGCTGCACGTGGCGCCGGAGGCCGCGGCCGGCGGGCCCTTGGGCCTGGTGCAGGACGGCGACGAGATCGTGCTGGACGTGCCGAACCGCAGCATCGTGCTGGACGTGCCGGAGGAGGAGCTGGCGCGGCGCACGCCGTCGCCCGCCCTCGTCGCCGGCTTCGCCAGCGCGACGCGCGGCTGGGAGCGCCTGTACATCGAGCACGTCCAGGGCGCCGACACCGGCGCCGACCTGGACTTCCTGATCGGCGCGAGCGGCGCGGAGGTGACCCGTGAGTCGCACTGAGTCGGTGCAGGAGGACGGCGTGGTCGAGGGCTCGATCCGCCGCGTGCTGATCGACGGCGGCGCACCCCGGTGGGTCGTGCGCCGCGGGAGCGAGGACCTGCTGCTGGAGGGCGGCCTGGCCGACCTGCTGCGCCTGCCGCTGGACGACGCCCGGGCGCTCGTCGAGCAGGCCGACCGGCCGGTGAGCGGCGACCTGCGGGTGCTCGCGCCCGTCGACGAGCAGGAGGTGTGGGCGGCGGGCGTCACCTACGAGCGCAGCCGCGACGAGCGGATGGCCGAGTCGAGCGAGGCGTCGGTCTACGACCGCGTCTACGCGGCCGAGCGGCCCGAGGTGTTCTTCAAGTCGACCGCCGCGCGCGCGGTGGGGCCGGGCGAGCCGGTCGGCATCCGCGCCGACTCCGACTGGGACGTGCCGGAGCCCGAGCTGGCGCTGGTGCTCGCGAGCAGCGGCGAGCTGTTCGGCTGGACGGTCGGCGACGACATGTCGAGCCGGTCGATCGAGGGCGACAACCCGCTGTACCTGCCGCAGGCCAAGGTCTACGAGGCGGCGTGCGCGCTGGGGCCGGCCATCGTCCCGGTGTGGGCCGCGGAGGCGCCGTTCGACATCGCCCTGTCGATCCTGCGCGACGGCGACGAGGTGTTCGCCGGCGCCGCCTCCTCCGCCTCCATCACCCGCAGCGCCGAGGACCTGTCGGCGTGGCTGTTCGCCGCGCTGCCGTTCCCGGCGGGCGTCGTGCTGCTGACCGGCACCGGCGTGGTGCCGCCGGAGTCGTTCACGCTGGCCGCGGGCGACGTGGTCCGGGTGACGATCGACGGGCTCGGTACGCTCGAGAACCCCGTGCGCGTGGTCGGCTCCGACCCTCGCGGCCGGGCCGGGAGGAACACATGACCGACATCGCCGAGCCCCGCGTCGCCGCATCGCCCGAGCAGCTGGACGAGGCGCTGGCCGTCGCCGCGACCGCCGCCCGCGTGCTGGCTGACAGCACGCCGCAGCAGCGCGCCGCGTGGCTGCGCGCCGCGGCCGACGCCCTGGACGCCGACGCCGAGCAGCTGCTGCCGCTGGCGCAGGAGGAGACGCACCTGCCGGTGCCGCGCCTGACGGGCGAGCTGAAGCGCACCACCTTCCAGCTGCGCCTCTTCGCGGACGAGGTCGAGGACGGCGCGTTCCTGCACGCCGTGATCGACCACGCCGACCCGGGCTGGGGCATGGGGCCGCGTCCGGACCTGCGCCGCATGCAGCGCCCGCTCGGCCCGGTGGCCGTCTGGGCCGCCAGCAACTTCCCCTTCGCCTTCAGCACGGCGGGCGGCGACACCGCGTCCGCCCTGGCCGCGGGCTGCCCGGTCGTGCTGGTCGGCCACCCCGGCCACCCCGGGCTGACCCGCCGCACGGCGGCGGTGCTGACCGCGGCGCTGCTGGACGCCGGCGCGCCCGAGGGCGTCTTCGCGCTGGTCGAGGGCCAGGAGGCGGGCCGCGCCCTGATCCAGGACCCGCGGATCGCGGCCGGCGCCTTCACCGGCTCGCTGCGCGGCGGCCGGGCCCTGTTCGACCTGGCGAGCGCGCGCGAGGTGCCGATCCCCTTCTACGGCGAGCTGGGCAGCGTGAACCCCGCCTTCGTGACCGAGGGCGCCGCGGCCGCGCGGCCGCAGGAGGTCGCGAAGGGCTTCGCCGCCTCCATGGCGCTGGGCGTCGGCCAGTTCTGCACGAAGCCCGGCCTGCTGCTGGTGCCGGCGGACTCCGAGATCCCGTCGCTCGTCGTGCAGGAGCTGGGCGCCGCGGCCGGCGCCCCGATGCTGAACGACCGCATCCGCTCCGGCTACGGCGAGGCGCTGCGGACCATGGCCGGGCACGAGGTCGTCAGCGTGCTGGCCGGCAGCGCCGACCCGGACGCGGATCCCGAGCCCACCCTGCTGCGCACCAGCGCCGCCGAGGTGCTGGCCGACCCGCACGCCCTCACCGCCGAGGTCTTCGGCCCGGCCGCGCTGGTCGTCGAGTACGCGGACGAGGAGCAGCTGCTCGACGTCGCGCGCGTGCTGGAGGGCCAGCTGACCGCCACCGTGCAGGGCGACGAGGAGGACGCGGTCGTGCCGCCGCTGCTCGACCTGCTGGCGGAGCGCGCGGGCCGCGTGCTCTGGAACGGCTGGCCGACCGGCGTCTCCGTCACCTTCGCGCAGCAGCACGGCGGGCCGTACCCGGCCACCACCGCGGTCGGCACCACCAGCGTCGGCACGGCCGCGATCGAGCGCTTCCTGCGCCCCGTCGCCTACCAGGACGTGCCGCAGTCGCTGCTGCCCGAGCCCCTCCAGGACGCGAACCCCTGGGGCGTCCCCCAGCGCGTGGACGGCGTCCGCTCCTAGCCCCCGGCCCGCGGGTCTCGCGGATCCGCAGTTCCTTCGCAGATCTGCAGTCGTCGACCGACACGCCGCGCGCAATGCCCCTGCGCGCGGCGTGTCGGTCGACGACTGCGGATCCGCGAGGACAGCTGTCCGCTCCTCCCCAGCCGCGGATGTGGGAGCGACGCCGTCGGACGCACCTCGGACGGGCGGGCTCGTGCGTCGCCGGACCAGGCTGCCCGCCCATGACGACCGATCACGCCCTGCTCGTCGGCGTCGCTCGCCGGGTGCTCGGCGACCACGACGGCCTGGCCCATCTGCAGCGGTTCCTGGAGGCCGGGCTGACGCGCGAGCAGGTGGCCCGTCTGCGGCACCTCGGCGTGCTGATCAGGCCGCGCATCGGCTGGTACGGCGACCCGGCGATGCCGCCTGCCGCCGAGCAGGCGGTGCGCGTCGGCGGAGCGCTGGGATGCGTCTCCGCGGCGGCGGCGTGGGGCATCGCGGTGCCGGAGGATGCGGGAGGACGGCTGGAGGTGCGCCTCGTGCCCGGCACCACGAGGCTGCGCCGCAGCGACGACGCGTCCAGGCGGGCGTTCGCGGCGACGGAACCCGACGTCCGCTGGCACTGGGAGCACCGCGAGCAGCCGGCGCGCGGGTGGCGGGTGTCGCCGATCGACGCGATCCTGCAGCTGGCGGCCTGCGTCGAGTGGCGGTGGCTGGTCGCCGCGGTCGACTCGGCCCGATGTGCAGCGCAGCGCGCGCCGCTGCTGTCGGTGCGCGACACCGCGCGGCTGCGGGAGCTGCTGCCCGCGCATCTGCGCTCGGCCGTCGACCGCAGCGATGCGCGGTCCGGGACGAGCGGCGAGACCCTCGTGCGGCTCGCGGCGGAGGACGCCGGCATCCCCTTCGAGGCGAACGTCCGGGCGACCGAGGCCTACCGGCCGGACGGCACCGTCGACGGATGGCTGCCGATCGAGGTCGACGGCATGGCCACGCACTCCGGCAGCGCGGCCGTGGAGCGGGACCGGGCCCGCGACGCCGTGCTGGCGCAGCTGGGGGTCCCGCCGCTGCGCTTCACGCAGAACCAGGCCGTGCGCGAGACCGAGTTCGTGATCGACACCATCCGCAGGGTCTGGCATCGCGGTCGTCCTCCCGGCCTCCGCCGCCCGGGGTTCGCGGATCCGCAGAAATCGGCCGACACGCCGTGAGCGACACCCTCCCGCACGGCGTGCCGGGCAGGAACTGCGGATCCGCGGAGGAACTGCGGATCCGCGAGAGCAGCAGCGAGCGGAGCGGAGGACGGCGGAGCGTCAGACGGCGGAGCGGTGCTGCACGGCGCCGCGGACGCCCGCGTCGAACGCGAACACGGAGCCGGCCTCCGGCTCCACCTCGCCCGGCGGCCGCCCGTCGCGGGAGGTCGTGATGTACAGCGTCGAGCGGTCCGGGCCGCCGAAGGTGCAGGAGGTCACGTTGGCGCACGGCAGCTCGACCACCTGCGTCAGCGCGCCGTCCTGGTCGTAGCGCCGCACCGCGGAACCGCCCCAGAGGGCGATCCACAGCCCGCCCTCCTCGTCGATCGCCATCCCGTCGGGCGAGCCCGCGCCGTCCTCCAGGTCGACCACGGTCGACCGCTCGCCGAACCGGCCGGTCGCCACGTCGAACGCGTAGCGCGAGACCCGGGCGGTGGGGGTGTCGTTGTAGAACGCGGTGGCGCCGTCGGCCGACCACTGCAGGCCGTTCGAGATGGTGACGCCGGTCAGCGCCGCCTCCACGCCGCCGTCGGCGTCGAAGCGCCAGAGGGTGCCGGCGCCCTCGGCGACGTCGTACGCCATCGTGCCGACGTACAGCCGGCCCTGCGGGTCGCAGCCGCCCTCGTTCATGCGGATGTCGGGGTCGTCGAGCACCCGCCGCTCCTCGCCGACCGGACGCAGGTCGTCGTCGAGGCGCTGCAGGCCGTGCTCGACGGCCAGGACGAACCCGCCCTCGAGCCGTCGCCGGATCACCGCGGCCACGCCGCCGACCTCGTGCCGCACCGGCTCGTGGTCGGGGCCCAGCTCGACGACGGCGCCGGCCAGCATGTCGACCAGCAGCAGCCGCTGCCGCTCCTCGTCCCAGTAGGGGCCCTCGCCGTGGAAGGTGCAGGCGTCGGTCACCCGGGTCGCTCGGCTCACATCCACCCTCCGTCCACGACCCACTGCTGCGCGGTGCAGGACCGGGAGTCGTCGGCAGCCAACCACAGCAGCATGCGAGCCACGTCGTCGGGGAACAGCTTCTGCGGCAGG
>JAKONM010000165.1 GCA_022701925.1 Microbacteriaceae bacterium | reverse complement strand
CCTGCCGGACGGCGGCGGCCACCAGGTGCTGGAGGACGGCAGCCGCTGGCGGTACGGGCCGCACGCCGCCGGGTCGATCGGCGGCCGTTCTGTGGTCTGCGTCTCGGCCGGGACGCAGCTGGCCGCGCACCTCGGGTACCTGCCCGACGCGGACGACCGCGCCGACGTGCTCGCGCTCTGCGCGCGGTTCGGCCTCGCGGTACCGGCGCCCTACGGACGCTGATCGCCTCGCGGGGCTCCCGCTGCGATGCGGCGGAAGCGCCCGGCCCGTCAGCAGCACGGAGCCCCGCCAGGGGGAGCGATGCGGCCGCGCGGGCTCAGCCGTCGAGCGCGCTGCGGTACGGCGGGCACAGCTGCGCCACGGCGGCGCCGATGATCACGGCCGCGTCGGTCGCCTGCAGGTCGGGCTCCAGCGTGCTGCTGCCCAGCGCGGTCGACACCGTCGCGGCGTCCTGCCCCCGCCGGAACCCGTCGCAGACCTGCCGGCCCAGCGTCAGCAGCGTCGTCTGCGGCGTCGCGGCCAGCGTGGGGCTGAACTGCGACACGAACCCCAGGTACTGCTGCTCCGTCGCGCTCGCGGTGACGAGGGCGGAGGGGGAGGCGGAGGGCGTCGGGGCGGCCGGGGGCGTGCTCGCCACCGCGCTCGGCGCGGTCGAGGGGGCGGCGGCGGAGGCGCTGGGCGTGGCCGAGGGCTGCGGCGCCGTGCAGGCGGTCAGCGCCAGCAGGGCGGCCGCGGCGCAGAGCGCGGCGGGCAGGCGGCGGCGCAGCATCCGACGACCGTAGAGGATCGGTGCATGACCCTCGGCGGCGACGACCCGTGCCCCTGCGGCGGCGGGCCCTACGGCGCCTGCTGCGGCCCGCTGCACGCGGGGGCGGCCGCGCCGACGGCCGTGGCGCTGATGCGCTCGCGCTACTCCGCCTTCGCCGTGGGACTGCCCTCGTACCTGCTGGCGACCTGGCACCCGGACACCCGCCCCCGCACCCTGACGCTGGACGAGGACGTGCGGTGGCGCCGGCTGCAGATCGTCGACACCGCCCGCGGCGGCCCGGACGACGCGACCGGGGTGGTGGAGTTCCGCGCCGCCCACCGCTCCGCCGACGGCGCGGGCGTGCTGCACGAGCGCTCGCGGTTCAGCCGCGTCGGCGGCCGCTGGGCCTACCTGGACGGTGTGGACCCTTCCGCACCGTCGTAGCGGGCCGCTTCCGCTCGGGAGCGGACTTCGCGGGCGTCCTCGCGGCCGGCGGCTCGGGGGTCTGGTCGCCGCGGGAGCTGTTGGCCGTGCGCCCGCGGACCACCCCGATGAACTCGTCGATCAGCGGTCCCTCGCTCCCGCGCGGCCACACCAGGCCGATGCGGGTCGGCGGCTCGTCGCTGATCGGTCGCGCCACCACGTCGCGCCGCCCCGAGGCCCGGAAGACCGACTGCGGCATCACCGCGACGCCGTGCCCGGCGGCCACGATGTCGAGCGTCGCCTCGTCGTGCCCCGGGTACCGCTGCTCGGTGGCCAGGTCGGCCAGGGTCACCGCGTCGAACAGCTTGACGGGGTGGTCCTTCGCCGCCACGACGACCGGCGTCTCCTCCCACAGCGGGATGACGTGCAGCGTCCGCCCCTCCGCCTCCTCGACGGGCAGCCGGGCGAAGACCAGGTCGGCGCCGTCGGCGAGCGCGGCGACCGCTCCGCCCTCGTCCACCGGGAGGACGCGCAGGACGGTGTCCGGCATGCGCTCGCGCCACACGCGCACCCACTTGTCGGGCGTGACGCCGGTGACGACGCCGATCGAGAGGGTGCCGGCCACGAGCCGAAGGGTAACTTCTCGGGCATGGCCGACGAGCAGACGATGAAGCCCGAGACCGCCGCGAAGAAGCTGGGCGTGCTGCTGGCGGCGACGCCGGAGGACTTCCGCGGGGGCCCGGTCAGCCGCTCGCGCTTCGCCGAGCTGCAGGCGGACCCGCCCGAGTGGCTGGCGACGCTGCGCCGGGAGGGCCCGCACCCGCGGCCCGTGGTCGCCGCGAAGCTCGGCGTCTCGGTCGCCGGCCTGCGCCGCGCCGAGGTGCTGGAGCCGCTGACCACCGAGCAGATCCAGGACCTGCTGCAGGAGAAGCCGGCCTGGCTGGTGCAGGAGCGCCAGGTGCACGCGGGCGTGATGGAGGAGAACGCGCGCATCAAGCACGGCCGCGCCGCCGCCCGCCGCGCGCCCGACCAGCCCCAGGACGCCTGACCGGATCTGCGACAGCCGACCAGGGGCGCCCCTGGTCACGCGTCCTGGATCTGGTCCCGGTGCGCCCCCTCCCTACGATGGCGCCCATGACGGCGCTGTTTGGCACCTGGTTCCGCGCCCTCGCGGCCACCTGGCCGACCGTGCTCGCCTGGTACCTGGGCGGCGTGGTCGTCCGCGAGTCGGTGCTGTCGCTGGCGGCGCCGATCGGCGCGGACAGCGGCCTCTCCGCGTTCCTGCTGCTGCCGCTCGCCGTGCTGGCCCGGCTGATCTCCTACGTCGGCATGTTCCTGGCGGTGCGGCGCGCGCTGCCCGCGACCCGGGCGCTCGCGGGCCCGCGGCAGCCGGGCGCAGGGCGCCGCGCCCGCGAGTTCCTGGACGTGCTGCTGGCGAGCATCGTGCCCTTCTTCGTGCTCTACGGCCTGGTCGGACTGCTGCAGCAGGACGTCGAGAGCTACGCCAACCGGGCCGCCAGATGGTCCTTCGGCAAGGGCCTCGCATTCCTCGGTCCCGGCTCCGGACCGCTGGTCGTCGCGGTGATCGTGCTGGCCTTCCTGGGCCGGCAGGCGCTGCAGCGCTGGGGCGACCGCCTGCCGCGAGCCTTCGCCCTGCTCGAGATCTACCTGGAGGCCGTGTGGGTCTTCGTCGCGGTCAGCGGCATCAGCGCCTCGCTCGGTCCGGTGCTCGGCTGGATCCGGGAGCGGCAGGTGGTGCGCTGGGGCGTCGACGGCCGGCAGGTGCTGCGCGAGCTGTGGACGCCGCTCCGCGTGGCGATCGACGGGATCGACGGACTGGTGCCGCTGCTGCTGCAGCTGATCGCGCTGCCGCTGGCCTGGCTGCTGGTCGCCGGCATCGTCTCGACGCGCGACCTGGCCGCGGTGGCCGAGGAGCGGGTGGTGCCGAAGCGGGTCGAGGTGCGGCTGCGCACCGTGCTCGGCCGCCTGCCCGCCGCGATCGCGAAGCGACGCCGCCGGGTCGACGACGAGTGGGACTCGGTCTACCGGCCGCTCACCGTCGCCGCCCGCCTGATCGCCCGCACGGACCCCGGTGCGCTCGCCGCGTTCTTGGCCTCCTCCGCCCTCGTGGTCGCGGCGCAGTCGTGGGCGGTGTTCGCCGCGACGCGCGCGATCGGCGCGAACGACTTCCCGTTCTGGTCGATCGTGCTGCCGCTCGTGACGATCCCGATCACCGCGGTGGCCGAGACGGTGCGCATCTGCCTGCTCGCCGCGGCCTTCGACCTCGCGCTCGCAGCCTGGCGCGCTCGGCGGATCAGCGCGCCGGCAGTGCGGCGGCCGTCGGCGCCGGAGCCGCGGGGAGACGGAGCCGCAGCACCTGCGTCGTCCCCGGTGCTCCCGGCGCGGTGACGTCCACGGAGGCGCCGCGCGCCGTGCCCTCCGGCGCCAGGAAGACGACCTCGGCCCGGTAGCGCCCGGTGGGCGCGGCCGAGCAGTCGGCCGCGAAGCCGTCGCCCCGGCGGTAGCCGTACCGGGCGGAGTCGAAGGGCTGCTGCGGATCCCAATCGGCTCGTCCACCCGCGCCCGGGGCGGAGAGGGTGAACGAGCAGGTCGCGGCGACCGGCCGCTGATCCGTGGTTCGGACCTCGACGACGGCGGCGACCAGCGTCGTGCCCGCCGGCGTGGTCAGCCCCTTCGTGCGACCGAACTCGTCGGCCGCGATGACCGAGTACCGCAGCCCGTCCAGCCGCCCGGAGGCGCCGGCCGGCACCTCCTCCACCACCTCCGTGCGCGTGACCCCGATCAGCTGCACGGGCACCAGGAGGACGGCGAGCAGCGGCAGGGCCACCGCGATCGCGATCAGCCCGGCGCGGTTGGCGCGCAGCCACGGCGTCACGACGCGGCTCCCACCAGGACGGTGCTGCGGACCGCTGCGCTCGTCCGCACGGCGTCCGGCAGCCGCATCGTGATCACCGGCACGCCCTCCAGCGCCATCGTCCGCGCGCCCTGCACCACGAGGCGTGCCCTCCCGGCGGCCAGCGCCGACCGGGGCACCTCGAACAGCGCACTGGTGCGGTAGCGCAGGCGCGGTCCCACGTTCATGGTGGCGAAGGAGGCGCCCGGGACGATGGGCGAGGGCGCGTACGACCGGCCGCCGACCTGCAGCCGGGACTCCCCGAAGCCGCAGGGGGTCAGCCGGCAGGCGACCGTGACGTCGACGACGATCCAGACGCCCGACGTGGTCGAGTCGCGCTCGGCCGACCCGGCGGGCAGTGCCAGCCGCCGCGCGGCCTGGACGCCGTGCACGTCCGCCTCGGCGAGTCGGGACACGACCGTGCGTCCGGCGGGCCCGACCGTCTCGACGGGCGACTGCACGGCGTCGTCCGTCGGGGCCGACAGCGTCGCCGCGGCGGCCACGAGCAGCATCGCGGCGGCCGCCAGGGGGCGTAGCGCAGCCCGGGCCCGCCCGCTCACGACGCCCCGCTCCGGAAGAAGGCGACCAGCACGGAGTCCGTCGTGACGCCGTCGATCGCCGCGTCCTCGACCTCGTAGCGCTCGTAGACGCCGAGCCGGACGCGGTCGCCCGGTTCGACCCGCGTGGTGGTCGGCAGCGTCCACGTGTAGACCGTTCGCAGCGGGAGCCCCGGCTGCACCGGTTCGGTCAGCCCGTTGCGCTCGTCCACCACCCGCACGTCGTCCAGCGCGGGCTGCGCGGGCAGCCCGGCGTCCAGCGGCGCGAGCCAGAGGGCGGCCCCCGTCGTCGGCGCGTCGCCGCGGAACAGCAGGTCGACGTCCGCCACGACGACCCGCCGCGTCGCCCCGGATCCCGAGACCGGGTCCCGGTCGACCACGCGGACGGACCGCACGGAGACCGAGTAGAGCCCGTTGTCGTAGGTGCCGCCCAGCGGCAGCACGGGCAGCCGCTCCCGCGGCACGTCCGCGAACCCGCCGAGCAGCGCGACGCCGCCGATCAGCAGCGCGACCGCGGCGACGACGACCGCCGGCCGCCCGCGGCGCGCGGTCCGGGGCGGGCGCGACATGCCGTCACGCTAGCGACGCCCGCCCTGGTCGCGCACCTGCTTCTGCGGTTCGTCCGCGCATGTGCGGTCGGTCGGCAGACCGCAGACGTGCGGAGGAACCGCAGACCCTCGGGAAGGGAAGGAAAGAGGGGCGGGGTCAGCGGCGGCGCAGCAGCGCCCGGACCGCGTCCTCGGGGCTGGTGCCCGCCTCGTCCGCCAGTGCCCGCACGCGCCGCCACTCGTTCGGTCCCAGGCGCAGGGTCAGCACGCGGTCGTCGTCCTCGTCGGCGTCGAACAGCGCGGGCGCCGCGACGGCGGGCACGGGCTCGGGGCGGGAGGCGCCGACCGCGGGCCGGGGAGCCCCCGGCGCGAACCCGGGGCCGCCCTCCGCCTCGGCGCCGCGCTGGTACGCGGTGGCGGCGCCGCGCGCGCGCTCGTCGGCCGCCTCGTTCAGCGGGTGCCCGGCATGCCCCTTCACCCACTCGAAGCGGTAGCGGCGTCCGGCGAGCGCGGCGTCCAGCTCCTGCATCAGGTCGACGTTCAGCACCGGCTGTCCGTCCGCCTTGCGCCAGCCCTTGCGCTTCCAGCCCGGCATCCACTTGGTGATCGAGTCGATCACGTAGCGGCTGTCGCACAGCACGACCAGGTCGTCGTCGACGCCGGCGGTGGCTCGGAACAGCTCGAGCACGGCCTTCAGCTCGCCCATGTTGTTCGTGCCGCGGCGCCAGCCGCCGGAGTCCCAGCGGTCGTCGTCGATGTACCAGGCCCAGCCGGCGGGGCCGGGGTTGCCGAGGGCGGATCCGTCTGCGGCGGCGGTGATCGTCACCGCGACAGCCTAGGAAGCGCGGCGCTGCTCCTGGTCGAACGACATCTCGACCTCGCGGCCGCGGATCTCCCGGATCACGCTGCGCAGCAGGTAGGCCGCGATCGGGGTCGCGAACAGCCCGCCGACGAACAGCGTCGTGGCCGGGATCACGAGCACCCATCCCAACGGCAGGGCCGCCGTGAGCGCGCCGGAGCCCAGCGCGCTGATCGCCAGCACCAGCCGTAGCACGCGGGCCTGGCGCAGGGCGTACAGGCGGTCGAGCGAGCGGTTCGAGAGGTCGTCGTACTCGACCGTCTTGATGGGAGCGTGGGGCTCCGCGGTGAAGTCGCGCTCGTGATCGAACCATCCGGCCATGCCGTGAGGGTACGGCCGTCGGCGCCCCCTCAGGCGTCGTCGGATGCGGCGGTCAGTCGACCGGGGCGGTGAACCAGGGCGGGTGCACGACGACGCGGGGCGGCGCGCCCTCGACGTCGGCGAACATGCGGCGC
>JAKONM010000150.1 GCA_022701925.1 Microbacteriaceae bacterium | reverse complement strand
CCGGGCCGCTGCTGTTCTTCTACGTGCTGGGCGACGTGCTCGGCTCGGGCATCTACGTGCTCGTGGGGGCGGTGGCCGCGGCGGTCGGCGGCGCGTTCTGGATCGCCTTCGCCTCCGGGATCGTGGTCGCGACCATCACCGGCCTCGCCTACGCCGAGCTCGTCACCAAGTTCCCGCGGGCGGCGGGCGCGTCCCTGTACGTGAACAAGGCCTTCCGGCTGCCGCTGCTGACGTTCCTCGTGACGATCTGCATGCTCTCGGCCAGCTTCGCCGCGACGGGGTCGCTGGCGAGCGGCTTCGCGCGGTACTTCGGCCAGCTGGTGCCGGGGGTGCCGGTGCTGGTCGTGACCCTCGTCTTCGTCGCACTGCTGACGGTCATCAACTTCATCGGCATCACCGAGTCCGTCGTCCTGAACCTCGTGATGTCGTGCATCGAGATCGCGGGCCTCGTGCTCATCGTCGCGATCGGCGTCATCGCCCTCGTCGGCGGCGCGGACGCCGGGGTCCTCGTGCAGTTCGCGGCGAACGACCCCGACACCGGAGACCCCACCAGCCCCGTCTTCGCGATCGTCGCGGGCGTCGCCCTGGCGTTCTTCGCGATGACCGGGTTCGAGAACGCCGCGAACGTCGCGGAGGAGACGGTGAACCCGTCGAAGACCTTCCCCCGCGCGCTGGCCCTCGGGCTCGTCGGAGCCGGGATCGTCTACGTGGCGGTCGCGATGAGCGCCGCGCTCACCGTCCCGGTCGGCACCCTGGCCGACTCGGACGCCGCGCTGCTCGAGGTCGTGCGGGCCGGGCTGCTGCCGGTCGACACCGGGGTGATGATCATCCTGTTCGCCCTCATCGCCCTGATCGCGATCGGCAACACGTCGCTCGTCTCCGTCGTGACGCAGTCCCGGATCCTCTACGGGATGGCGCGGGAGGGGGTCTTCCCCCGCATGTTCGGACGGCTGCACCCCACGAGGCGGAGCCCCTGGATCGCGCTGCTGTTCCAGTTCGTCGTCGTCGCCGGGCTGCTCGTCGCCGGCACCGTGGTGCAGGCGGTCGATCCGGACCTCGACATCGTCAGCATCCTCGCGAACGTGACGGTGGTGTTCCTGCTCTTCATCTACAGCCTCGTGATCGTCTCGGCGCTGAAGCTGCGCGGCACCGAGGAGCGGGAGGACGTGTACCACGCGAACACGCCCCTGCTCTGGGTCGGGCTGGTCGGCAACGCGGTGCTGCTCGTCTACGTGCTGTACATCGAGCGCTCGTCGCTCGGCTGGGTCGCGGCGCTGCTCGCGCTCGGCTTCGTGCTGTACCTCGCCGGGAGGGCCTCCCGGCACCGCCGACCGATCGAGGACCACGACCCCGAGCGCGTGCTGGCGGACCCCGCCGACGAGAAGGAGTCGTGATGCACGTCGTCGTCGCCACCGACGGGTCGAGGGCCTCCCTCGACGCCGCACGGCAGTTCCAGTACATCGCCGACTCCCGCGAGATCACGGACGTGACCGTGGTGGCGGTCGTCAGCCCGCTGGCGACGGTGCCGTTCGCGAACGAGCTCGCCCCGACCACGGGCAGCGGAGCCGCCACGGAGCTCAGCTGGCGGGCGGAGGCGGACGCCTCGCTCGCGGTCGTCGCCGCGGTCTTCGACGGCTGGGGACCGAGGATCCACCGCCGGGTGCGCAGCGGGTCGCCCGCGTCCGAGATCGTCGCGCTCGCCCTGGAGGTCGACGCGGGCCTGATCGCGCTCGCGAGCGGCAGCAGCGGGCTGACCGACCGGATCCTGCTCGGCAGCACCGCGCAGCGCGTGCAGTACTCCGCGCCGTGCCCCGTGCTCGTCGGGCGGCCGACCCGGACGCCCTTCCCCGCCTGAGGGCCCGTCAGCGGACGAGGCGGATCTCCGGCTGCTCGCCCAGGTCGGCGCCGAAGACGTGGCGGGCGCCATCGGGCGCGAAGCCGTGCCTGCCGTAGAAGGCGATCGCCCGCGGGTTCGCCTCGAACACCCAGAGCTCGGCGGGCCCGGCGGGCAGCACCGCGTCGAGCAGGCGGGACGCCAGCCCGGTGCCCTGCTCGGACGCGCGCACGTACAGCGCCCACAGCTCGTGGTCGCGCACGGGCGGGCCGGCGGTCGCGTTCGGCCGCGAGGGACCCGCGGAGGCGAGGCCGACCACCTCCCCGTCGCGCACGGCGATCCGGCTGACGACGCCCTCGACCGGGTCGGCGAGGTTCGCGGTCCAGCGCTCCGCCCAGCGCTGCTCGGTCGTCGTGTCCCAGAACCCGGCGGGCAGCAGCGCGGAGTAGGCCTCGCGCCAGCTGGCCAGGTGCATGCGCCCGACGGCGGGCCCGTCCTGCGGCAGCGGCTCCCGGATCTCCACCCCGCCATCCTCAGTGCTGCGCACCTGCCCGCACGCCGTCAGCCGCAGCGCGTCCAGCGCTGCGGTACGGCACAGGCTTCGATCCGCCTGCGGATCGAAGGCCATGAACGCAGTGCCGCAGCGCGTCCAGCGCTGCGGTACGGCACAGGCTTCGATCCGCCCGCGGATCGAGGACCATGAACTCAGCGGAAGTCGCGGCTGATGCTGCGGGCGGTGATCGGCAGCTGCTCGAAGCAGTCGGCCACGATGTTGATCACGCCCTCGGGGGAGCGCTCGAGGATGCCGCGCACGATCATCGCCGGTGCCTCGCGGGCGACGCGGCGGTAGCGCTGCCACACGCCGACCGAGGCGATCACGTTGATCATCCCGGTCTCGTCCTCGATGTTCAGGAACGTGATGCCGGAAGCGGTCGCGGGCCGCTGCCGGTGCGTGACCACGCCGCCGATCTCGATGCGCCGCCCCGACTCGGTGCCCTTCAGCGCCGCGCCCGACAGCACGCCGCGGCGCGTCAGCGCCTCGCGCACGTGCGCCACCGGGTGGTCGTCGGGCGAGATGCCGGTGGCCCACAGGTCGGCGGCGACCCGGTCCATGCCGGTCGACTCGGGCAGCAGCGGCGGCTGCACGGTGATGGAGGTGTGCGGCAGGGTGTCCGGGCGCTCCTCGGAGGCGGGTCCCGCCTCCCACAGCGCCTGCCGCACCGTCATCCCGAAGCCCTCGAACGCGCCCGCGGTGGCCAGCGCCTCCGCCTGCGGAGCCGTCAGCCCGACGCGGCGCGTGAGGTCGCGGATGTCGCGGTAGGCGCCGTGGTCCGTGCGCTCCGCCACGATGCGGGTCGCGAGCCGCATCCCGATGCCGGTGACGCCGGCGAGGCCCAGCCGCACGGCCAGCGCGCCGTCGCGCCGGTGCACGCGGTGGTCGGGCGCGGCGGGGTCGAACCGCTCGGGCACGGGCGGCTGCTCCTGCTGCAGGCACTCCCACCGGCCGGTCACGCGGGCGCCCTCGACCGCCTCCATCGTCGCGTCGGCCAGGGAGGCGTTGATGTCGGGACGGCGCACGAGCACCCCGTGGCGGCGGGCGTCCGCGGTGAGGGAGGCGGGGGAGTAGAAGCCCATCGGCTGCGCCCGCAGCAGGCTGGCCAGGAACACCCCCGGGTAGTGCAGCCGCATCCACGTGGAGGCGTAGACGAGCAGCCCGAACGACAGCGAGTGGCTCTCCGCGAAGCCGAAGTTCGCGAACGCCTGGATCTTCATGTAGATCTCGTCGGCCACCGCCCCGGTGATGCCGTTGCCCGCCATGCCCGCGTACAGCGTCTCCTTGAGCGACTCGATGCGCTCCACGCCCCGCTTCGAGCCCATCGCCCGGCGCAGCAGGTCGGCGTCCTCGCCCGTGCAGCCGCCGACCGCCATCGCGGTCTGCATCAGCTGCTCCTGGAAGATCGGCACGCCCAGCGTGCGGGCGAGCACCGGCTCGAGCAGCGGGTGCAGGTAGGTGACGGGCTCGTCGCCCAGCCGCCGCCGCACGTAGGGGTGCACGGCGCCGCCCTGGATGGGCCCCGGCCGGATCAGGGCGACCTCGACGACCAGGTCGTAGAACTTGCGCGGCTGCAGCCGCGGCAGCGTGCCCATCTGGGCCCGCGACTCCACCTGGAACACCCCGATCGAGTCGGCGCGGCACAGCTGGTCGTAGACGCCCGCCTCCTCCTTGGGGATCGTCTCGAGCGTCCAGCGCTCGCCGACGTGCTGGGCCGCCAGGTCGAACGCGTACTGCAGCGCGGCCAGCATGCCGAGGCCCAGCAGGTCGAACTTCACGAGCCCCATGTACGCGCAGTCGTCCTTGTCCCACTGCAGCACCGTGCGCCCCTCCATGCGGGCGTGCTCGATCGGCACGACCTCGCCGATCGGGCGGTCGGTCAGCACCATGCCGCCGGAGTGGATGCCCAGGTGCCGCGGGAACTTCAGCACCTGCTCGGCCAGCTCGACCACCTGGCCGGGGATGTCGTGGTCCTGGCTGGAGGTCACGGCGCCCCAGCGCTCCACCTGTCGGCTCCAGGCGTCCTGCTGGCCGGGGGAGGCGCCCAGCGCCTTGGCCATGTCGCGCACCGCGTTCTTCGGGCGGTAGGTGATCACGTTCGCGACCTGCGCCGCGTTGCGGCGGCCGTAGACCTCGTAGACGTGCTGGATCACCTCCTCCCGCCGATCGCTGTCGAAGTCGACGTCGATGTCGGGCTCCTCGTCGCGCAGGGAGGAGAGGAAGCGCTCGAACGGCAGGTCGAACTTGATCGAGTCGACCGCGGTGATGCCGAGCAGGTAGCAGACCGCCGAGTTCGCGGCCGAGCCGCGGCCCTGGCACAGGATGCCGCGACTCCGGGCGAAGTCGACGATGCCGTGCACGATCAGGAAGTAGCCGGGGAAGTCCTTCTCCTCGATCACCGCCAGCTCGCGGTCGATGCGGGCCAGGTGCTCGGGCCGGGCCCGCGGGTACTTCGCCGGGATCGCGTCGAGCACCAGCTTGCGCAGCCACGTCATCGGCGTGTGGCCGCCCGGCACCGGCAGCTTCGGCAGGCCGGGCTTCAGGCTGCGCAGCGCGAAGGCCGTCTCGTCCGCGACCTCCAGCGTCGTCTCCACCGCGCCGGGGAAGCGGGCGAAGCGGGCCCGCTGCTCCGCGCCGCTGCGGAGGTGGGACACGGAGGCGGGCAGCCAGCCGTCCATCTCGTCCAGGCTGCGGCGCGCGCGCACCGCGGCGACGGCGGTGGCCAGGCGGCGCCCGGCGGGGTTCGCGACGTGCGCGTTCGACGTCGCGACCGCGCGCAGGCCCCGTCGGCCGGCCAGCGCGGCCAGGGCGTCGTTCGCGGGCCCGTCCAGCGGGTCGCCGGTGTCGAACAGCTCGACCACGACGCCGTCGCGGCCGAAGGCGTCGACCAGCAGGTCCAGCTGGACGCCCGCCGCGTCCGCGTCGATCCCAGCGGGGGTGACCAGCGCCTGCCGCACGCGGCCCTTGCGGCAGCCGGTCAGCGCGACGACGCGCCCGGCCAGGCGCTCGACGACCATCCGCTCGTCGTACTCCGGGCGGCCCTTCTCGGCGCCGGCGGCCAGCTGCGCCTCCGTGATCAGGCCGGACATCGCGTGGTAGCCCTCGGTGCCGCGCGCCAGCAGCAGCAGGTGGGAGCCCTGGGGGTCGGGCACGCCGTTCTGCGGGGCGCCGAGGCCCAGCGACAGCTCGGCGCCGAACACGGTGCGCACGGCGTGCTGCTCCGCGGCCTCCGCCAGCCGCACCGAGCCGTAGAAGCCGTCGTGGTCGGTCAGCGCCAGTGCGGAGAGGCCGAGGGTGCTCGCCTCCTCCAGCAGCTCCTCCGGGCTGGAGGCGCCGTCGAGGAAGCTGAAGTTGCTGTGCGCGTGCAGCTCGGCGTAGGGCACGACGTCGGTCTCGGGCGCCGGCTTCGGCGGGGCGGGCCGGTAGGGGCGCCGCTTGACCGACCAGGCGGGGCTGTCGCCGCCGTCAGCGCCGACCGGCGCGTCGTCGGGGCGCCGGCTGTCGGAGAGCCGGCGCTCGAACTCCGACCACGGGATCGGCGGGTTGCTGTATCCCATGCGCTCATCATCGAACACGTGTTCGACGAGCGCAAGCCGTGTCACCGCGCCCTCGCCGGCTGAGCGGAGGGGCGGCCCTCCAGCCCGCCCGGCTACCGTCGCGCGCATGGCAGCAGCGCACGACGGCATCGAGCGGCCCGGGGCCGCGCAGTGGGTGCCGGAGGGCGCGGACACGGCCGCCCTGGCCGCCGCGGCGGCGCAGTGCCGCGGCTGCGAGCTGTGGGAGCCGGCGAGCCGGGTGGTGTTCTCCGCCGGCCCGCCGAGCGCCACCATCGTCATGGTGGGGGAGCAGCCGGGGGACCAGGAGGACCGTCGCGGCATGCCGTTCGTCGGTCCCGCCGGCACCCTGCTGGTGCAGGCCGTGCGCGACGCGGGCATCGACCCGACCGAGGTGTACCGGACGAACGCGGTGAAGCACTTCCGCTTCGAGCAGCGGGGTGCGCGGCGCATCCACAAGACGCCGGAGGCCGTGCACATCACCGCCTGCCACCCGTGGCTGCACGCCGAGCTGGGCGACCTGTCGCCGAAGATCGTCGTGGCCCTCGGTGCGACCGCGGGCCGGGCGCTGTTCGGCCGGGTCGTGCGGATCGGCGCCGAGCGGGGGCGGGTGCTGGAGGGCGCCATCCCCGACTCGCCCGCGCTGTCGCTGCTGACCGCCCACCCCTCCGCGGTGCTGCGGATGCAGCGCGACCCCGGCTACGACGAGGCCTACGCGGCGCTGGTCGCAGACCTGAGGACGGCCGCCGCCGCCGCGCAGTAGCCCGCTGCGGCACTCGCGGATCCGCAGTTCCTGCCCGACACGCCGCGTCCGGGGCCTCCTCCACCGGCGTGTCGGCCAGTCCTTGCGGATCCGCGCATGAAGTGCGGATCCGCGAAGCAGGGCGCGGAGGCTCCGGATCAGTCCACGCCCTCGATCCACCAGCCCTCGTCGTCGTGGGCGAGCAGCCAGGCGCTGCCGTCGGCGGTGGTGGCCTGCATGCGGTGCAGGTGGCGGGCGGCGGCGTCCCACCAGCGCTCCTGCACCGGCCAGGGGCCGGCCCAGGCGTCGATCCGCGACGCGCTGCGGGCGGGCGCGGTGAGCTCGGCGGGCGGGCCGGAGAGGGCGCCGCGCTCGTCCACCTGCACCGGCCGGCCGGCCGGGTCGCGCACCTGCGCGGCGGTGCGGCCGACGGGCACCGCCGCGGGCGTGAACCCGGGCAGCCGGCCGGGCCAGGGCCGGTCCGGCTGCCGCTCGTGCGGGCGCTGCTCGCCCCACGGCGCCAGCACGCGGCGGTCGGCCAGCATGCGGCCGCCGCCGATCGCGGCCGTCAGCACCGCCTCGTGGCCGAGCATGCTCTGCACGCGGGACAGCGCGTGGTGGATGCGCTCGTCGGGACCGCCGCCCCAGAGCCCCTGCTCGTGGTCGGCGGCGGCGTC
>JAKONM010000134.1 GCA_022701925.1 Microbacteriaceae bacterium | reverse complement strand
TCCGCAGGAGGCGGGAGGACCTCGACCCGGCGGACGTCGGTCTCGCCGCCGGGATCCGACGGCGCACCCCGGGCCTGCGCCGCGAGGAGGTCGCCGTGCTCGCGCACATCTCCACCGAGTACTACGTGCGACTCGAGCAGGGACGCGCTCCGCGCCCCTCGGCCGAGGTCCTGGCCGGGATTGCCGGTGCCCTGCGCCTCTCCCCCGCCGAGTCGGATCACCTGCACACCCTCGCCGGCACGGCTCCCCTGCACGGCGGACGCCACCGGCGCGACGTGCGGCCGAGCATCCTGGACCTGCTGCACCGTCTGCCGAGGACCGCGGGCATCGTGCTCTCCGCGGCCTTCGAGGTGCTGGCCTGGAACGACCTCGCCGCCGCGCTGATGGAGGACTTCGGCGCCAGCACGCCCCAGGACCGGAACCTCGCCCGCAAGGCGTTCCTCCGCCCCGCCCACGACGGCCCCCTGTACGGCATCGCCGAGGACGCCGCGTTCCGTCACCAGGTCGTCGGCGAGCTGCACGTCGCCGTCGCCCGCTACCCGGACGACCCCGACGTCTCGGGGCTCGTGTCGGAGCTCCGTGCCGGCAGCGCGGACTTCACCCGCCTCTGGGACCGTCACGACGTGCGGAGCGAACCCATGCTGGTCAAGACCTTCACCCACCCGCTCGTCGGCTCGATCACGGTCGACTGCGACGCGGTGACCCTTCCTGAACGGGACCAGCACCTCGTGCTCTACAGCGCACCCGACGACACCCCCGCCGCCGACGCCCTCGCGCTCCTGCAGGTCCTGCGTGCAGCAGACGCCGCCGACGGCCTCGCCCGCTGAGAGGACCCCTGCGCCCGACGAGCAACCCCTGACCGCCTCGACCGTGCGGGTCTCATCCGCCTCCGTGCGAGACGGCATCGTCGTGCCCGGGAGAGGGTTCGCATCCTTCGACGCGGAGCGTGCGCCGGCTCGGGGTCCTGAGGCCTCCACCGCGAGGAGAGGGTTCCCGGCCGGCTGGAACGACAGCGCGGAGCGGCGTATCGTGACCTCCGTCGTGAACGTTCACGGCAGTGGGGGGAGACGACGATGTCCGAGCGCAGCGGCACCACGACCGGGTGGGCGGTCCTCGGACCGGGCGGCATCGCCCGCACCTTCCTGAAGGACCTGCATGCGGGCTCGGGCGCGATCGTGTCGGTGGGCAGCAGCGACCCCGGACGAGCGCGGGAGTTCGCGACGGAGGCCGAGCAGGCCGGACATCCCGACGTCAGCGCGGGGACCTACGAGCAGGCGCTCGCGGATCCGCGGGTCGACGCCGTCTACGTCGCGACCGTGCACCCCGGGCACGCGCACCTGGTGCTGGCCTCGATCGAGGCGGGCAAGGCCGTGCTGTGCGAGAAGCCGCTGGCCGTCAACCACGGCACGGCGATGGTGCTGGTCGACGCCGCCCGCCGGGCGGGCGTGCCGCTCATCGAGGCGCTCGTGTACCGGTTCCACCCGCAGACCGCGGCGCTGCTCGACCTGATCCGCGCCGGCGCGATCGGCGAGGTGCGGCACATCGACGCCGCCTACTCCTTCCGCAAGGAGCAGCGGGAGGGCCGGCTCTTCGAGCAGGCCACGGCCGGCGGCGGGATCCTGGACGTGGGCTGCTACCCGCTGACGCTCGCGGCGCAGATCGTCGCCGCGGCGACGGGGGTCGCCGTGGCGGAGCCCGTGGAGCTCGTCGGGGCGGGCACGGTCGGCCCGACCGGCGTCGACGAGTGGGCCGTCGCCGACCTGGTCTACCCGGGCGGCATCACGGCCACGCTGCGCACGGGGGTCCGGGTCGAGGACACGAACGACCTGACCGTGTTCGGCTCACGCGGGCGGCTCCACCTTCCGAAGCCGTACGCCGTCGGCGACGGCCTCGCCATCGAGATCGCCGTGACCGACGAGCCGCCGCGCACGCTCACCTCCAGCGATCCGGCGCCCTACGCCCTGGAGGCGGAGGCGACCGCGCGCGTGCTGGCGCGCGGCGACGTCGAGGCCCCCGAGATGACCCTGGACGAGACGCTCGCCGCCGCACGGACGCTCGACCGATGGCGAGAGGCCGTCGGGGTCCGCTACCCGTTCGAGGCCGAGGACGCCGACATCCCGACCGTGTCCGGTCGGCCGCTTCGGGTCGAGCCCGGGGTCGCGATGCAGTACGGCGAGATCCCCGGTGTCGGGAAGCGGATGTCGCGGCTGGTGATGGGCTGCGACAACCAGCCCGATCTCGCCCACGCCTCCGCGATCTTCGACCACTTCGTCGAGCAGGGCGGGAACGCGTTCGACACCGCCTGGCTGTACGGGCACGGCGCCAACGAGACCCGTTTCGGCAGGTGGGTCGCGAACCGCGGCATCCGCGAGGACGTCGTCGTGATCACGAAGGGCGCGCACACGCCGCACTGCGACCCGGAGTCGCTCAGCAGCCAGCTGCTCGAGAGCCTCGAGCGCCAGGGCACGGGATACGCGGACGTCTACATGATGCATCGCGACAACCCCGACGTGCCGGTCGGCGAGTTCGTCGACGTCATGGACGAGCACCACCGCGCCGGGCGCATCAAGGTCTACGGGGTCTCGAACTGGAGCCTCGAGCGGTTCGACGAGGCGAACGCCTACGCACGGGCGAACGGGCGCTTCGAGCTCGGCGTGCTCTCGAACCACTTCGGCCTCGCGGAGGCGTACGACGTGCCGTGGGCCGGCTGCCGGCACGCGACCGACCCGGCCTCGAAGCGGTGGCTGGAGGAGCGCCAGGTGCCGCTGCTGCCCTGGTCGTCGCAGGCACGGGGGTTCTTCGCCCGCGCCCGGCCCGACTTCCACGGCGACGCGGAGCTGGTGCGCTGCTACTACAGCGACGACAACTTCGAGCGCCTCCGCCGGGCGACGCAGCTGGGCGGCGAGCTCGGCGTGCCGGCCACCGCGGTCGCGCTGGCCTACGTGCTCGCGCAGCCGTTCCCGACCTTCCCGCTCTTCGGGCCGCGCACGATCGCGGAGGCGCGCTCCTCGATGACGGGGCTGACGATCGAGCTCGACCCCGACCAGGTCGCGTGGCTGGACCTGCGGAGCTGAGGGCGCCGGACAACGACGCCCGGCGCCGCGGGATGGTGCGCCGGTGCATCGACCGCTCGGCCCACCGGTCCGAGATCGAGCGCGGGACGCACCCCGTCCCCGACCAGCAGGCGGAGCGGCGGACGCGAGCGGGACGGGCCGCGTGCGGCGAAGGCACGCACGCGGCCCGTCGGCAGTTCCGCAGACCGATCCGGGTCAGACGAAGGTAGCCGCGTCGATGACGAAGCGGTAGCGCACGTCGGACTTCAGCACGCGCTCGTACGCCTCGTTGATCTCGTCGGCGGTGACCATCTCGGTCTCGGGGAGGATGCCGTGCTCGGCGCAGAAGTCGAGCATCTCCTGCGTCTCGCGGATGCCGCCGATGGCGGAGCCGGCGAAGCTGCGGCGCGACGGGATCAGGGAGAACACCTGCACCGGCAGCGGCTCGGCGGGGGCACCGACGTTCACCAGGGTGCCGTCGACCGCGAGCAGGCCGAGGTACGCGCCCAGGTCGAGGTGCGCCGAGACCGTGTTGATGATCAGGTCGAACCCGTTCTGCAGCTGCTCGAACGTCTTCGGGTCGCTCGTGGCGTAGTAGTGGTCGGCACCGAGTCGCAGGCCGTCCTCCTTCTTCGACAGCGTCTGGGAGAGCACCGTGACCTCGGCGCCCATCGCGTGCGCGATCTTCACGGCCATGTGGCCGAGGCCGCCCATGCCGACGACCGCGACGCGGGTGCCGGGTCCGGCGTTACAGTGGCGCAGCGGCGAGTAGGTCGTGATGCCGGCGCACAGCA
The DNA here is from genome assembly GCA_022701925.1 of Microbacteriaceae bacterium. Lineage (GTDB taxonomy): Bacteria > Actinomycetota > Actinomycetes > Actinomycetales > Microbacteriaceae > Amnibacterium. The sequence goes on along the minus strand of JAKONM010000134.1, from coordinate 163 downwards.
GCGGTGCGGCCGCCTCGTACGGGATCGACTCCGGCACGCGCAGCACGAAGTCGGCGTCGACGACCACGTGGGTCGAGTAGCCGCCCTGCGTGATGGTGCCGTCGCGGTCGACGGAGGCGTACGTGCCGACGTTGCCCTCGAGGCAGTAGTTCTCCTCGCCCGC
>JAKONM010000131.1 GCA_022701925.1 Microbacteriaceae bacterium | reverse complement strand
GGCGCCCGCGTGGTCGTGCTGGAGGCGGGGCGCCTGGGCGGCACCTGCGTGAACACGGGCTGCGTGCCCACCCGCGTGCTGGCGAAGACCGCGCGGCTGATCCGCGAGGCGCGCACCGCCGACGCCTGGGGCATCGGCGTCGGCGCCCCCGCGATCGACTGGGCCACCACGGTGCGGCAGGTGCAGCAGCGCGTCGACGAGGTGCGTTCGATCAAGCGGGAGGCGCAGCGCTTCGACGAGGCGGGCGTCCGGCTGATCCAGGAGGGGCGGGCCCGCTTCGAGGACGACCGCACCCTGGTGCTCGAGAGCGGCCGGCGGGTCTCGGCCGACGCGATCATCATCTGCGTCGGCGGGCACTCCCGGCGCCTGGCCGTCCCCGGCGCCGAGCTGGCGACCGTGCCGGAGGACGTGCTGAGCCTGCCCGGGCTGCCGCGGCGGGTCGCCGTGATCGGGGCGGGCAACACGGGCGCGCAGCTGGTGACCGTCTTCAGCGCCTTCGGCTCGCAGGTGATGCTGCTCGACCTGGCGCCGCGTGTGCTGGTGGGCGGCGACGAATCGGTGTCGGAGGCGATCGCGCAGGCCTTCACCGAGCAGGGCGTCGACGTGCGCACCGGCATCGAGGGCGTCGGCTCGCTGGAGCGCACCGGTGACGGCGCGATCGCGCTGACGTGGCGGGAGGGCGGGCAGGACCGCTCCGCCGACTTCGACGCGGTGATCATGGCCACCGGCTGGCCGGCCGACGTGGAGGACCTGGGCCTGGAGCGCGCCGGCGTCGAGGTGGTGCGCTCCGCGGTGCCCGCGGACCGCTACTTCCGCACCGCGGTGCCGCACATCCTGGCCGCGGGCGACACGAACGGCCGGGACATGCTGGTGCAGGCGGCGCAGTTCGAGGGCGAGGCGGCGGCGGAGAACGCGGTGCTGGGCGGCAACCGGCGCACGCCGCAGCACCTGCTGCCCGCGGGCGGGTTCACCGACCCGGACTACGCGGGCGTCGGGCTGACGGAGTCGCAGGCCCGCGAGCGCGACCCGGAGTGCGTCGTGGCGACCGTGCAGTACGCCGACCTGGACCGCGCGGTGATCGACGGGAGGCAGCAGGGCTTCCTGAAGCTGATCGCCGACCGCCGGCGCGAGCTGATCCTGGGCGCGCACGCCGTGGGCGAGAACGCGGTGGAGGTCATCCAGTCGGTCACGACCGCGATGGCGGCGGGCATCGACGTGTCGACGCTGGCGCACGTGCGGTTCGCGTACCCCACCTACAGCGCGGTGATCGGCATCGCGGCGCGGCAGCTGACGCGCACGCCGGCCCTGCCCGCCACCCTGCGCTGACGGCTGAGCCGCGGCACGGGTGGTGGACGTCTCCTCGGGAGGACGCTGAGACGGGCGGCCGACCGGGGGCCGGATCCCCCTTCATCCGTGCCGCCGGTGCGCGCGGAGCGGCCGGATCGCGCGCCGCCGGAGCGGGCCCGACACGCCTCGGTACCCTGCTCGCGTGACGGCCGAGGAGCGCGCGGGGACCGCCGGCTTCTCGCTGCAGCAGACGCGGTACCGCCTGCTCGGCCCGGTCGGGCGGGGCGGCATGTCGACCGTCTACCGCGCCCGCGACACCGCGCTCGACCGCGACGTGGCGCTGAAGCTGTTCGCCGCCCACGCCGACGACGCCGAGCACCTGCGGGCCCAGCAGCGCGAGGCGCAGCTGCTGGCCTCCTTCCGCCACCACAGCCTGATCACGCTGTACGACGCCGGCGTCGACTTCACCCCGGGCGGGTCGCCGCGCATGTTCCTGACGATGGAGCTGGTCGACGGCTCCGACCTGCGGGAGCGGCTGCGCTCCGGCCCCCTGCCGCTGCTGCACGTGGCGAACATCGGGTTCGACCTGGCCGACGCCGTCGCCTACCTGCACGAGCGCGGCGTGACCCACCGGGACCTGAAGCCGGCGAACGTGCTGCTGGTCGAGCAGTCCGAGGGGCGGCGGCCGCGGGTGAAGCTGGCCGACTTCGGCATCGCCCAGCTGGGCGAGGACCACGGCGCGCCCGACGAGACCACGGGCACGGCCGCCTACCTGAGCCCCGAGCAGGCCGCGGGCGAGCCGGTGCGGCACCCCTCCGACGTCTACTCGCTGGGGCTGCTGCTGCTTGAGGCGGTGACCGGGCGGCTCGCCTTCCCCGGCGGCGTCGTCGAGTCCGCGATGGCCCGGCTGGACCGCGATCCCGAGGTGCCGGAGGACCTGCCGCCGCACTGGCGCGGGCTGCTGCGGGCGATGACGGCCCGGCGGCCCGCCGACCGGCCGACGGCGGCCGAGGTCGCGGTCGCCTTCCGCCAGGTGCTGGTGGACGAGCTGGTCGACGCGCGGTCCGCCCAGCCGGAGCAGCGGGTATCGAGAGTGACGGCCGTGCGCCGGTACGACCTGCTGGCCGACCAGGACGACCCGGCCGTCGACCGCATCTGCGCGCTCGCCGCCCGGCTGCTGGGCGCGGACGCCGCGGCGGTCGCGGTGCACGACGACGACCGGGTGCTGCTGAAGGCGCGGTTCGGCGACGGATGGGCCGGCGCCTCACCGGTGGTCGCAGGAGTGCTGGAGCCGGACGCGGTCGCGGCCGTCGCCCCCTTCGACGGCGGCGCGCCCGTCCTGATCGCGGCCCGCCCGGGTACCCTCGGCTACGCGGGGGCGGCGGCCAGGACGCACGACGGGCACGCGATCGTGACCGTGGCCGCGCTGTTCGACTCCCCGCACCGCATCACGGACGACCAGGCGGCGACGCTGCAGGACCTGGCCGACGCCGTGGTGCACGAGGCGGAGATGCGCCGGGCGGTTCGGCGCCTGCTGCAGCCCGACGGTCGATCCGACCGCTGACGAGGAGGACGCGTGGACCGCACGGACGACGGGGCCGAGCTGCTGTGGGGCCGCTACCGGCTCGACCGGCTGCGGCTCGCCGGGGACCGCTTCGCCGCCTTCACCGCGACCGACACCGTGCTGAAGCGCACCGTGGTCGTGAAGCGGTGCCGCTTCCCCGCCGGAGCCGGCCTCGATCTGCAGCGCGAGGAGGCGGCCGCCCGCCGCACCGCCGCGCTGGCGCACCACGGCATCGTCCCGCTGCTGGACATCGGCCTGGACGTGACGTCGGACGGCGGCCGCGAGCTGGGCCTGGTCTTCGAGTGGATCGACGGCCGCAGCATCGCCCGCACCCTGGCCGAGGACGGCCCGATGACCGCCCGGCAGGTCGCCTACCTGGGCTTCGACGTGGCCGAGGCGCTGGAGTACCTGCACGTGCGCGGCGTCGTGGTCCGCGGGGTCACGCCGTCCAACGTGGTGCTGGACCAGCAGACCGACGCGCGCCCGCACGCGCGCCTGCTCGACCTGAGCATGGCCGTGCCGGCCGGGTCGGTCGTCGACCGCGGGGTCGTGACGCTGGACGACTCGCCGCGGGCGGCGGACGGGCGCACCGCGCTGCCCGCCGACGACGTGCGGGCGCTGGGCCTGCTGCTGATCGAGGGCCTGCTGGGCGCCCCGGCGGAGTCGGTGCCCGGGGCGCCCGACGCGCTCGCCGCGCTCCTGGCGGCGATGACCTCCGCGGACCCGGCGGAGCGGCCGACCAGCACGCAGCTGGCCGTGGCCTTCCGCGAGCTGGTGGCGCGGGAGTTCGGGCGGCACCGCCGCGTCGCGACCGCTGCCGGAGCCGACGCCGCGGAGGACGAGGAGGACCGGCTGGCGGCGCTGCACCGCTACGACCTGCTCGACACCCCGCCCGAGGGCGCGTTCGACCGCATCACCGACCTCGCGTCGCGCACCTTCGGCGTGCCCGTGTCGACGGTCAGCATCGTCGACCGCGACCGCATCTGGTTCAAGTCGCACCACGGCGTCGACGCGGAGCAGATCGGGCGCGACCCCGGGCTGTGCGCGGCGGTGGTGCAGACCGGCGGCCGCATCGCCGTGCCGGATGCGAAGGCCGACGCCTCCACGCGCGACAACCCCCTGATCGCGGGCGACGACGGCCTGCAGTGCTACGTCGGCGTGCCGCTGACGAGCGTCGACGGCTACACGCTGGGGGCGCTGAGCATCGCCGACTACCGGCCGCGGGAGTTCACGCCGGACGAGCTGGAGACCCTGGACGAGCTGGGCCGCCTGGTCACCCACGAGATGGAGATGCGGCTGGCCGCGCGCCGGGCGGTGCTCGCCCGCTCCTGAGGCGCTCCTCACCGCCCTGCTGCATCCGTTCCGTCGGACGAGCAGGAGGGCGGTCAGGCGAGGTCGATGCGTGCGGCGCGCAGCCGCCACACGGCCGCCGCGATCGCCAGGGGCGCGAGCCACGGCTCGAGGGCGACGCGGAACCGCGCCCACTCCACGTCGACCGCGTCGAGCACCGCCAGCCGCGGCACGCCCGGCAGCAGCGCGGTGACGTGGTCCACGACGCCCAGCAGGTCGGTCCGGTCCATCAGGCGACCGCCCTCGGGCGCGGCACGAGCGGGGCCGGGGTCGCCGGCGAAGCGTTCATCAGGTCTCCATCGACACGGGAACTCGGGCGCTCAGAGTAGGTCGACCCCACGCCCGACCACCGCCCCCAGAGGCGGTCGCACCGGGCGTGCACGCGCCGCGCGGTTCCGTGCAGCGCGGGCGTCCCCTCCGACCGGCGGCCCGGATCAGGCGGGCGCCGGCGAGAGCGCGCCCCGCGGCGCCGGCTCGGGCGCGCGCGGCACCAGGGGCAGGCGCAGCACGAAGACCGCGCCCGGGAGGTCGCGGTCCTGAGGCTCGACGCAGTCCAGGGAGCCGCCCTGCGCCTCGGCCAGCCCGCGCGCGATCGGCAGCCCCAGACCCGCCCCTCCGGTGGCGGCGGAGCGCCCGGCGTCCAGGCGCACCAGCCGCTCGAACACCGCCTGCCGCGACTCGGCGGGGATGCCGGGGCCGTCGTCCGAGACCCGCACGACGGCGTCGCGACCGTCGACCGTCGCGGACAGCAGCACGTTCGCGGCGCCCGCATGACCCGCGTTCACCATCAGGTTGGCGAGCACCTGGTCGGTGCGCTCGCGGTCGACCGAGACGCGGGCGTCCACGCCCCGCACCTCGACCTGCGCAGTGCCGGGGCGGGCGCGCAGCCGGTCGGCCGCGTCGTCGAGCAGCACGGTCAGATCGGCCTCGCGGGGCTCCACCCGCAGCTCGCCGAGCCGCGACACCAGCAGCAGGTCGTCGACCAGCCGGGCGCTGCGGCGGGCCTCCCGCACCACCTGCACGGCGATGCGGTCGCGCTCGTCCTCGGTGAGGGAGTCGCGGATGAGCCGCTCGGCGCCCGCGGAGACGCCTGCCAGCGGCGTGCGCAGCTCGTGGGAGGCGTCGGACAGGAAGCGCGCGAGGCGGTCGGCGGCCTCGCCCGCCCGCCGCTCGGCCCCCTCCAGCTCTTCCAGCATCGCGTCGAACTGCTTCGCCGCGCGCCCGAGGTCGGTGTCGGGGTCGAGCGGGTCGAGGCGGCGCCCGCGGCCGCCCGCGGCCGTCTCGCGCGCGGCCCTCGTCAGCGCGGTGAGCGGGCGCAGGGCCCGGCCCAGCACGATCGGCAGCAGCAGCGCGGCCAGCGCGACGGCGATGACGCTCGCGATCGTCATGATGATGCGGAAGCGCGCGAGCGCGTCCTCGATCTGGTTGCTGTCGGTCGACAGCCGCAGGGTCACGCCGGGACGGATGGTCTCGGTCGCGATCAGCTGGTTGCCCTCGGTGGTGATCTGCAGGTCGTCCGCCGCGTCCCCATCCCGCCCCGGACGGGCTCCAGGGCCCGGCCCGGGTCCGCGGTCCGCGGTCGGCGGGGCCTGCGGCACGCCCACCACCGAGCATTCGCCGGACGATCCGACGATGCAGGCGGTCACTCCCGCGAAGCTCAGGCGGTTCGCCAGGTTCTGGTCGGACAGCGAGGAGAGCTCGGGCGCGAGGTTGGCGATGGAGGTCAGGCGCTCCCGCTGCTCGCTGCGCAGCACGGTGCCGAGCGCCAGGTCGACGCCGAACCCGACGACCGCCAGCAGCACCGCCAGCACGCCGACGGTCCACAGGGTGGCGCGGCGACGCAGCGACGGCGTCCTCATCGCGTCCCCCGCCGGGCGCTCACGCGACGACCGCCGGCTCGGCGGGGCGCAGCACGTAGCCGAAGCCGCGCACGGTGTGCAGGATCCGGGGGCCGTGCTCCTCCAGCTTGCGGCGCAGCGCGGACACGTGCACCTCGACCAGGTTGGGGTCGTAGTCCTCGTAGCCCCAGACCTGGGTCAGCAGCTGCGTCTTGGAGAGGATGCGGCCCCGCTCGCGCGCCAGGAACAGCAGCAGGCGGTACTCGGTGGCGGTGAGGTCCAGCACCGCGCCGCCGCGCGCGGCCTGGCTCGACTGCTCGTCCAGCCGCAGGTCGCCGAGGTCCAGCACGGAGGGCAGGCGCCCCAGGCGGCGCAGCACGGCGCGCACGCGGGCGACCAGCTCCTCCACGATGAACGGCTTCACCACGTAGTCGTCGGCGCCCGCCTCGAAGCCGGCCAGCCGGTCGGCGCCGGCGTCGCGCGCGGTCAGGAAGATGACGGGCAGGTCGCGCTCCCGCCGCAGCGCGCGCGCCAGTGCGAAGCCGTCGGCGGCGCCCGGCAGCATCACGTCGAGCAGCGCCAGGTCGGGCCGGAAGTCCGCGGCCAGGGCCGGCACGCCCTCGGCCGCGCCGGCGGACTCGACGACGAAGCCCGCGCCGATCAGGGCGGCGACGACGGACTCGCGGATCAGGGCGTCGTCCTCGACGACGAGCACTCGCGCAGCGGTCATGCCTCCACGATCCCGTGCACGTCTGAAGCGGGCCTGAAGCGGCGCCCATGAGGTTCCGATGAGCGGCCGATGGGCTGAAGCGCTCCTGAAGGCCCCGTCGCCGGCCGTCCGCTTCAGGTCCGCTTCAGTCCCGGCCCGTGTTCTGGATCCAACCCCGGCGGCACACCGCAGCAGGGAGGAGAGGAAGCAGACCATGAACTCGTTCAAGAAGCCGACCAAGCGCGTGGCCCTGGTGACCGGCGTCGCAGGCGTCGCCCTGCTCGGCGCGATCGGCGTCGGCGGCGCGGCGTTCGCCGACGGCATGCCCACGCCCTCCGCCTCCGGCTCGGTGGCCGCCCCGGCCCCGCAGGCCTCCGGCGGCGTCGCCGCCCCCGCGGCCCCCGGCGCCCCGGCCGCCCCCGGCACC
>JAKONM010000123.1 GCA_022701925.1 Microbacteriaceae bacterium | reverse complement strand
GAGCGCTCAGCGGTCCGGCTCGACGGTGAGCCGCAACCGCGCACCGCGCCCCAGCTCGACGACGCCCTGACCCTGCAGCCGCTCCGCGGAGCGGATCGCACGGCCCTCCAGGGTCACCCGCGCCCTTGAGGGACCGGGCACCACCCACCAGGCGCGCTGACGGTGCTCGAGCAGCAGGTGGTCGTCGGCCACGCCGGGCGCGGCGACGACGACGTCGTTGTGCGCGGCGCTGCCGACGGTGGCCAGGCCGCGCCGCACCGGCACGACCCGCACGTCGGTGCCGTGCACCACGAGCAGGTCGCCCGGCTGCGCCTGCTCTGCCATCCCCAGGGGGTAGGCGGCGGTCTGCAGCGCGTCCTGGTCCAGCAGGTCGCGCGGCAGCACGTCGGTGAGCGCCGCGCCGTCGTCGCCGGCCCGCGGATCGGGAGCAGGAGCGGCGGTCGCCCGGGACGGCGGGGCGGACTCCTGCGAGCGCGGTCGGTCCGACGACGGAGCCGGAGCCTCCACCTGCGGGCCGGCCGGGTCGGCGCGGGTCTCGGCGCGGACGAAGGACTGGCGGGGCCGCAGGGAGATGTCCCGCACGATCGTCAACCGCGGCGGCGCGCCCACGAGCCAGCCGGAGCGGCCCGCGTGCCCCGTGTAGAAGTCGGCGAGATCGGCCTGGGCCGCCTCCACGCCCATCGCCGCGTCGATGGCGTCGTGGTCCTCCGGACTCACGTGCACCTCCAGCGTCGACGCGGCGACCCGCCGGCCCGCGGCCGTGCGCTGGCCGGTGCGCTTGAGGCGGCGGGCCAGCGCGCGCTGCGCGGCCACGCCGTCGCCCGCCCCGCCCGGCCGCAGCCCGTCCAGCACGAGTCCCGGCAGCGACCGCGGCGAGGCACCCGTGATCCGCGAGGTCGCGCGCGTCAGCGCCGCGACGACCAGCGCGCCGACGCCGAGCCCGGCCAGCAGCCCCAGCACGAACGCGACGAGAGGAGGCATCGGCTCAGTATGGCCGGACGGCCGCGGAGCGTCGTCGGTCGCGAGGACCCTCCTCCTCCTTCTTCAGGCGGAGTTCAGAGGCCCGCCGCTCGCAGCGCCGAGCAGCCCGCCGGGAAGGAGGAGGGTCACTCCAGCAGGCGCTGCTTGGCGCCCTGGAACTCGGCCTCGGTCAGCGTGCCGGCGTCGCGCAGGGCGGCCAGCCGCTCCAGCTCGCGCACCAGCCCCTCGGAGCGGTCCCCGCCGCGCTGCTCGCCGAGCCCCGCCGCCAGTGCCTCCAGATCCGCCTGCCGGCCCTCGAACCGCTCCGGCAGCCCCAGCACGCTGCACCGCAGCACGGCGGGCCGGCCCGCCGTCACAGCGACGTCGCGCACGGCGGCCAGCGGCCAGGCCTGCTGCGCCTGCTGCACGAACGCCAGCCCGCTGAAGAGCAGGCGGCGGTCGGTCAGCAGCAGCGCACCCGCCTGCCCCTGCGGCTGCCGCTCGACCCGCGCCCACAGGCGCTCCGACTCCCCCGGCCCCAGCAGGCCGCGCAGCAGGGCCAGGTGCCGCTGCACCGAGACCATGGGTCCTCCGTCCCGCTCGCGCGCGTCGGACGCGCGGCCTACCGTGTCGTCACCCGTCGAGAGGAGCCGGCATGCCCGCCCGCTGCGCCCTGGTGCCGCCCTACATCCTGCAGGCCGTCGCCCGTCACGCGGACCCCGAGGTGCGGGACGCGGCGATCGCGACCCTGGGCCTCGACCGCACCTTCGCGGTGAACCGCCTGCTCGCCGGTCCGCCGACCCGTACGGCGGTCGCGGCGCCCGCCCGCCTGGACCGGCTGCTGCACGACGCGGAGGGCGAGGAGCTGCTGCCGGGACGGGTCGTGCGGTCCGAGGGGGACGCCCCCACCGGCGACGCCGCCGTCGACGAGGCCTACGACGGACTGGGGGCCACGTGGCGGCTGTTCGACGAGCGGTTCGGGCGCGACTCCATCGACGACGCCGGTCTGCGACTGTCGGGCACGGTGCACTTCGGGCACCTGTACGACAACGCCTACTGGGACGGCGAGCAGATGGTCTTCGGCGACGGGGACGGCCAGGTCTTCGAGCGGTTCACCGTCGCGGTCGACGTGATCGGCCACGAGCTGACCCACGGGGTGACGGGCGCGACCGCGGACCTGGAGTACCGCAACCAGGCCGGGGCCCTGAACGAGTCGATGTCCGACGTGTTCGGGTCCCTGGTCAAGCAGTACGCGCTGGGCCAGACGGCGGACCAGGCGGACTGGCTGATCGGGCAGGGTCTGCTGGCGCCGGGCGTGCAGGGCGTCGCCCTGCGGTCCATGAAGGCGCCGGGCACGGCCTACGACGACGAGCGGCTCGGCGGGCGCGACCCGCAGCCGGGCCACCTGCGCGACTACGTGCGCACCACCGGTGACAACGGCGGGGTGCACACCAACTCCGGCATCCCGAACCGCGCCTTCCACCTTGCCGCCGTCGGGCTCGGGGGCCACGCCTGGGAGCGCGCCGGCGTCGTCTGGTACGACGTGCTGACCGGCGGCGACCTGCCGCGCACCGCGACCTTCCCGCAGTTCGCGCGGCTGACCGTCGCCTCTGCAGAGCGCCTGCTCGACGCGGAGGCCGGCCGGACGGTGCGGGCCGCCTGGGCCGAGGTCGGGCTGGTGCTGCCGTGAGCGTGCTGCGCGTCGTGGTCACCCGCACGGGCGGCTTCGCCGGGCTCTCCCGGCACGCGGAGATCGATGACCCGGATCGCGCGGAGCGGCTGTCGGCAGCGGTGCGCTCGAGTGCGGGCGCCGCCGCGGACCGCCGCGCCCGGGACGCCTTCGTCTACCGGTTCGCACTCGTCACGACGACCAGCACCGAGGAGGTCGACCTCGGCGAGAGCGCCATGGACGCCGATCTGCGCCGAGCGGTGCACGCCCTCTTCTCCCCCT
>JAKONM010000109.1 GCA_022701925.1 Microbacteriaceae bacterium | reverse complement strand
AGGGGGATCTCGCTGACCGGCGCGCCGACCGTCGTCCGGGTGGTGAAGGCGTGCTCCCCCCCGTCGGAGGTGGCGTAGGTGCCGAACACCACGCTCTCGGCGTTGACGCCCGTCACGACGGTGCGGGTGACGGTGACGCCCTCCCCGGGCTCGGGCGCGTCGAACGCCCGGAACGAGCCGTCGGCGTAGTCCGTGTAGACGAACCCGCGGGTCAGGCTGCTCCCGTCCTTCGCGACGACCGTGTAGGAGCCGACGACGGTGCCGTCAGCGGCGATCCCGGCGACGGTCACGTCGACGACCCCGGTCTTGCCAGGGATTACGAGCGCCCGGGACCCTCCATCGGGCGTGGAGACGAACGACTGGGTCGTCCCGCTGTCGAGGTCGGTGTAGGTGCCGACGACGACTCCGTCGTCGATGCCCTTGAGGGAGACGTCGGAGGCTCCCTCCGGCAGGGCGAGCACATCCTCGGTACCGTCCGTCCGATACACGAGCAGGCCATCATTGCCGACGCCGTAGGCGTTGCCCGCCGCGTCGACGGCCTGAATGCCGCCGGCGAGGTCGAAGCCGCGGGCCTTGCCGGCGACGACGACGAAACCGCGGGTGGCCGTCCCGCCCCCCTCGAGGCTGTATTCGTAGGTTCCCGCGACGGCGCCCGCGGGGTCGACGGCGATCGCCTGCGAGGAGAGCAGCGTGCTTCCGTCCGCGAGCAGCCCGGACAGGTCGATCTCCGTGGCCGTGGCGCCACCCGTGTGCACGAAGGCCCGCGGGAACGAGCCGTTGAGGCCGTAGACGTCGGCGGTGCCGACCACGTGGCCGGCCGTGTCGATGCCGACGAGGTCGAAGATCTGCCCGTTGGGGACGGTGAAGGTCGTGGTGGTGCCGGCCGCATCCGTGACGGCGGCACCGCTGAATCCGCTATAGTATCCGCCCTGGACGAGCCCGGCGATCGCCCCGGACGCGTTGATCACGGCGTCCCGTGCGATCAGCGGGCCGGTGGCCGAGAGCAGGACGGAATAGTCGTAGGGGCTGCCCACGTCGGATGGGGTGGCGGTGACGACGTTCACGGTGATTCTCCGGGTCGAGCGGCCGCGGCTGGTCGGTCGCGCGAACGGTCGCGGGCAGGACCCCCGACCGCGCGCACCGGCACGGCTCTCATCGGACTTTCGTTTGCAGCGGCGGACACTTGCCGGAACGAACCGGCGATGCCTGAGCGTCCCAATATTGCGCCTCAGCGTCCCAATCGGCCGGGGCTGGGATATTTGTCTCAGCGCACTTCCATGAACCAGCGGGCGAACTCCGCCTTTCCGGGGGCCTCGAGGGTGCCCGTGGCGGGCGGATGGTCGAGGACGCCCTGGCGGAACTCGCCGGGGCTCTCGCCGAACGCCTCGCGGAAACTCCGGCCGGCATGGCTCACGCTCGCGAAGCCGCAGGCCTGGGCGATGGCCTTGAGCGGGCGCGGGTCGTCGGCGCTGCCGAGCGCGCGACGCAGCGCCAGCAGCCGCCGCTGCTGGATGCGCGCGGAGACGCCGCCGAGCGGCTCGAACATCCGGTAGAGGGCGCTGCGCGACACGCCCATGCGCGCGGCGATGAGGTCGGCCGTCAGGTCGGGGCGGGCGAGGTTGGCCTCGACGAAGTCCAGGGTCTGGTTGAGCTTGGCCGCCTCCAGGAGCGGGACGGCCCCGCCCCCCGCGCCCACCGACGCGCCGAGCAGCGCCCCGACGGTCGCGGTCACGACCGCCGCCGTCGCCTCGTCGAGGCCCGCGCCGTTGCGCGCCAGCGAGCGGACGAAGTCGGCCAGCATCCCGTTGCCGGCCGCCGGCAGCACGAGCCCGTGCAGGGTCGCGAACGGCGGCAGGGCCCTGGCGACCATGTCGCGGGCGATCGAGACGGTGACGATCCGCGCCCGCGCGGTCCAGGTCCGCTGCGGGCGGGTGAGGTCGAACACCACGATCTCGCCGGCCTCGACCACGCGCGCGAGGTTGTCGGTCAGGCTCATCAGCCGCCCCTCCAGCACGAGCTGGAGCACGACGTGGTCGAAGCCGTCCGCCGCGACGCGGCGCGGCGAGCGCGCGTGCGAGAGACCCTCGAGCCTGCGCTCGAACAGCAGCATCCGGGGAAAGCGGACCCCCGTGACCTGCGCCGAGAACGTCTCGCCGATCCGCGTCGCCTCGGAGCCGATGCTGTACAGGTCGCGGTAGGCGTCGAAGGCGCCCTCGGGGAAGTCGCCGCTGCTGAACCGTAGCCGCTCCAAGACCGTTTTTCCCCGACCGCTGCCCCCGACCGCCTTGCGCGGCCGGCGATGGCGACGTCGGCGCGGTCTACAACCTATGTCACTGTTTCGGGGTTCCGCTCGCCGGGGCCGGCATCGCCCCGGCCGGGCCCGCCGCGGGCGCAGCGCGTGCCCGGCCCGACGGGTCCGGGACGGGAGCGCCGGCCTGCACGGCCACCGCCAGCAGCCCGATCCCGGCCGCGCAGGCCGCCACCAGCGCGAGCGCCTCGCCGATCCCGGCCGGCCCGAACACGTGGTCGGTGAGCACGCCGAGGGTCGGCGGCCCGATCCCGAACCCAGCCGCCGCGACGCAGGCCATGAACAGCGCTCCGATGCGCGTGCGCAGCCCCGGGGGGGTCATGAGCTGGACGCCGGCCAGGGCCGCCGGGCTGGCGAGCCCCAGCCCGAAGGTCGCGAGCGCCGCGCCGAGCGTCGCCCCTTCGAGCCCCGGCGCCAGGCCGAACAGGGCGACGGCGGGCGCGCCCGCCGCGAGGGCCGCGCCGATGATCAGTCCGGGCGCGCGTGCCCCCGCGCGGCGCCTCAGGGCGTCGAGCGCCGCGCCCCCGCACAGGTGGCCGGCCGGCGCGAGCACGAGGACGAGCGTCCCGAACGCGCTCCCGGCGGCGGCGACCGACAGGCCGTGCCGGCGCACGAGCAGGGTCGTGGCCGTCGCTGAGCGTGCTGACGGACCTCACGCGCCGGTTCGACCTGTTCGGCCTTCCGGCGCTCGGGTACCCTGATGGGGGACGGTCGTAGCAGTCAGCCACCGGGAGGGGGCGCTCCCCTGCTGGGCCGCACCGGGCGGAACCACAGCGACCAATGCCGTCGTCCTCCCTCCCGCTCGACCCGACACAGCAAGATGCTGATCGGCTGTTGTTGATCGGATGAATTGTAAGTTTAGGGTTCATTACTGCCATAGTAGCTGCAGAGAATACATCCGCTTTCGGGATACGCCCGGCTGCGCCTAGCACTACCTGGGCACAAATCTGATTTCCGCTGTATAATCAATGACTTAGAAAACCCGTGACTCCGTGCTAAGTCATTGACGTAAAAAGGCATTTCCTGAAACCTGCCCAGGTAGTGCTAGAGGCTGTTATGGACCTCTCGGGTCGGTGACGCAGATGGTCAGGCATGAGCCTGATCCGGAAAGCCTATCCCTCTGACGTCTCTGACGACGAATGGGCGCTGGTCGCGCCGTATCCGACGCTGGTGCGCGAGGACGCGGGCCAGCGCGAGCATCGGCTGCGCGAAGTGTTCAACGGGCTGAGCTACGTGGTGAAGACGGGTGCGCCCTGGCGCTGGATGCCCAACGACTTGCCGCCCTGGGCAGCGGTCTACCAGCAGGCCCAACGCTGGCACGCGGCGGGCTGCTTCGAGCGACTGGCCGAGGACCTTCGCGCGGTGTTGCGTCTCGCCGCCGGACGCAAGGCGGATCCCTCCGCGGTTACCAGCGAGACACCCGCCGCCGCTGCACGGGAGCACGGCATCGCACTGGAGGTCGTCAAGCTGCCCGAGGCCAAGCGTGGCTTCGTGCTGCTGCCCCGGCGCTGGGTCGTAGAGCGCTCCTTCGCCTGGGCCACCCGCTTCCGACGCCTCGTCACAGATTACGAGCGCTATGCCAGCACGCTGGCAAATCTGCACATCGTCGCCTTCGTCTGCCTCATGCCCAAAAAGGCCTCTCTACTGCCAGCGGATCCATAACAGCCTCTAGCACTACCTGGGCACAAATCTGATTTCCGCTGTATAATCAATGACTTAGAAAACCCGTGACTCCGTGCTAAGTCATTGACGTAAAAAGGCATTT
>JAKONM010000106.1 GCA_022701925.1 Microbacteriaceae bacterium | reverse complement strand
GGTGCCTGGGGCCAGCGTCGGGCCATCGCCTCGACCACGGCCTCGGAGCCGGCGAACTCCGTGAAGCGCTCGTGGACGATCGTGACGCGCGGGGAAGCGGGCATCGGGCACCTTCCATGGGGCTCGTTCCCGGCCATCCTGGCGCACGGGTCTCTCGCCCGAGGGGCGTTCGCCCGGATCCGGCGTGTCAGAACCGGTGCAAGCCGTCGGAAAAGGGGACGATCCTCCCCATCCCCGTGATCATGGACGTTGCGCCCGCCGCGTCACTGCCGGTCGCTCGCCGTCGTCGCGCGGTGTTCGTGAAGTCCATGATCACGGAGGGGGGAGGACGGCGCGGACCGTCTCGGCAGCGACCGCGTCCCAGGTGCGGGGGTGCGCGCGGGGCGCCGGTCGGGGTGCCCCGGGGGCCAGGTGCTCGACGACGGCGTCGGCCCACGCCCCCACGTCGGTCGCCGCGACGTGCCGCGCCGCACCCCCGCTGACCTCCACCAGCGCCGGGTCGAGGGAGGTCACCAGCGGCGCGCCCAGGTCGAGCGCCTCCTGCGCCGGCAGGCCGTACCCCTCCACCAGGCTCGGTGCCAGCACCACCGCGGCGTTCTCGTAGCACCAGCGCAGCGCGCCGTCGTCGACCCCCTGCAGCTGCACGAGGTGCCCCGACGCCACCAGCCGGGCGTGGTCGGGCCCGTACGCCTCCTCGCCCCACGGCGGCGGACCCACCAGCGCCAGGGCCGCGTCGGCGTGCTCGGGGTGGGTGTCGACGGCCCGGGCCCACGCCGAGACCGCCGTCGCCAGGTTCTTGCGGGGGGAGGAGTCACCCACCACCAGCCCGAACCGCCGCCCCGCCAGCTGCGGCACCGGGGCAGCGGGGGCGCCCAGCAGCGCCGGGCTCGTCGCCGACAGCACCACCGCGGCGCGGTCCGCCACCTGCGGGTGGTGCGCCAGCAGCGCCGCGCGCGTCGCTTCCGAGACGCAGACCAGCGCGTCGGCCTGGCGGATCGAGGCGGCGTACGGCCGCTGCAGCAGCACCCGCTTGGCGAGGGGGAAGTCCTGAGGGCGGTCGGCGAGCACCATGTCGTGCACCGTCAGCGCGGTGCGCACCCCCGCCGCTCGCGGCACCAGGTGCTTCACGCCGTGGACGACGTCGAACGCCCCGCCGGCCGGGCCAAGACCGCCGAGGCGCGTCCCGAGCACCCAGCGCTCCCACGCCGGCAGCGCCGTGTCGGCTGCCGCGGGGGCTGCGTGCACCCGTGACGCGTCGCCTCCGACCAGCGCCGCCAGCGGCTGCGCGGCCGCCGCCGAGGTGAGCAGGTGCAGCTCGACGTCGTCGCGCCGCTCCAGCGCCTTCGCCAGCTCGACGGTGTACCTGACGATGCCGCCCAGGCGGCCGCTGGCGGGGACGTGGCTCGCCATCAGCAGCCACCGGGCTCGTCGCGTCACCCGACCAGGACTACCACGCGTCGCCGGACCGCTACCGTGCTCGGGACGGGCCGAGGTCCTGCCACCGGCTCCACCGCCCGCGAGACGGAGCCCATGAAGATCGTCGTCGTCAGTCCCCTGCAGCCCTACGAGGCGATCGGCAACGCCGGGGGGCAGCTGCTGCACCGCCACCTCGTGGCGCTCTCCGCGACCCACGACGTGACGCTGCTCGTGGCCGGCGACCCGTGGCACGGCTACTCCGACGACGTCGCGCGCCAGGCCCCGTACCTCAGCCTGCAGCTGCCGGCGCGGTCCGAGGCGCCGCCGCGGGCGCTCGCGAGCCGGGTGCTGCGCAAGGCCTTCGCGGTCGAGGTGCTGCGGGGCCTGTGGAGCTCCCTCGCCGCGAGCCCCGAGGCCGCGCGGCTGCTGCGCGAGGCCGACCTCGTGGAGCTGCAGTGGTTCGAGGCGCTGGTCACGGCGCCGCAGCTGCGGCGGGCCGGGGTGGGCGCGCCGGTCTCGGGCTTCTTCCACGACGTCGTGTCGCAGCGGGCGAGCAGGCGCTTCGCCGCCCAGCGCGGCTGGAAGAAGGCCGTGCTCGGTGTGCGCCTGGCGCACGTGCGGTGGCTGGAGCGCCGCCTGCTGCGCCGGGTCGAGCTGGCCGTGTGCCTGAGCGAGAAGGACGCGCGGCTCCTCGTCGCCGCCGGTGCGCCGGAGCGCCGCGTGCACGTGGTGCGGCCGCCGCTCGTGGAGCCGGCCATGCCCGACCAGCTCCCCGACCCCGCAGACCTCGCCGCCCGGGCCCCGAGCGCGCTGTTCGTGGCCGACTTCGGCCGCGACGACAACGAGGACGCCGCCCACTGGCTGCTCCGCGAGGTCTGGCCGCGCGTGCTGCACCGGGTGCCGGGCGCGTCGCTGGTGCTCGCCGGCGGCGGGGTCTCCAGCGCGCTGGCCGAGGCCGTCCACCAGGTGCCGTCGGCCTCGATCACGGGGTACGTCGAGTCGCTCGACGCGCAGTACCGGGGCTGCCGGGTGGCCCTCTCGCCGCTGCACAGCGGAGCGGGCGTGAAGTTCAAGAGCGTGGTGCCGCTGCTGTGGGGGGTGCCCGTCGTCTCGACCACCATCGGCGCCGAGGGGATCC
>JAKONM010000103.1 GCA_022701925.1 Microbacteriaceae bacterium | reverse complement strand
CGCAAGGCACCCTCGCTCGCTCGATTCGGGGGAGGCATGATGCAGACACCGATGGACCCGGCCTTCGATCTCGACACCTACGCCCGGGCGGCCGCTGCCCTGCTCGGCCTGTCGATCGACCCAGCCTGGATGCCGGCGATCCTGGCGAACCTGCGCGTGCTCCACGCTACGGCCGACCACGTCGGCAGCTTCCCCCTGCCGGACGAGGCCGAGGCGGCGCCGGTCTTCTCGGCGTGAGGGGCGGACGTTGAGCGGGCTGGACTGGAGCACCGCCCCGGCCGCGACGGTCGCGGGGGCCGTGGCGGACGGTTCGGTGAGCGCACGGACGGTCGTCTCGGCCGCCCTCGATCGGATCGCGCGGATCGACCCGGCCGTGAACGCCTTCACCGACGTCCTGGCGGAGCGCGCGCTGGCCCGTGCGGACCGCCTCGACATGGCGCACAGCCGGGGTGAAGCGGCCGGGCCCCTCGCGGGCGTCCCCTTCGCGGCCAAGAACCTGTTCGACGTCGCCGGGCTGCCGACGCGGGCCGGCTCCCGGATCAACCGGGAGCGGGCGCCGGCCGAACACGACGCGACGCTGATCGCCCGCATGGAGGCGGCGGGCGCCATCCTCGTCGGCGCGCTCGCCATGGGCGAATACGCCTACGACTTCACCGGCGAGAACGTCCACGACGGCAACACCCGCAACCCGTACGACCTCTCGAGGATGTCCGGCGGCTCCTCGGGCGGCTCGGGCGGGGCGGTGGCGGCGGGGCTCGTGCCGCTGGCGCTCGCGTCGGACACCAACGGCTCGATCCGGGTGCCGTCGGCCTTCTGCGGCTGCTTCGGCCTGAAACCCACCTACGGGCGCCTCAGCCGCGCCGGCAGCTTCCCTTTCGTCGGCAGCCTCGACCATCTCGGGCCGATGGCCCGCTCGACCCGCGACCTCGCCCTCGCCTACGACGCCATGCAGGGGCCGGACCCGGCCGATCCCGTCGCGGCGGCCAGGGCCGCCGAGCCCACCTGTCCCGGACTCGACGGGGGCGTAGGGGATCTGCGGATCGCCGTGGCGGGCGGCTATTTCGCAAGCGGCGGGGACGCGGAGGCCTTCGCAGCCGTCGCGACGGTGGCCGAGGCGCTCGTCTGCACGCGAACGGTCGTGATCCCGGAGGCCGCCCGCGCTCGTGCCTCGGCATACCTCATCACCGCGGCCGAGGGGGCGGCGCTGCATCTCGACCGCCTGCGCGAACGGGCCGGTGATTTCGATCCGGCGGTGCGGGACCGGCTCATCGCCGGGGCGATGCTGCCCGCGTCCTTCGTCGAGCGGGCCCAGCGCTTCCGGCGCTGGTACCGCGCCGCCGTGCTCGACCTGTTCCGCGAGGTCGACGTGATCCTGGCGCCCAGCACGCCCTGCCGGGCGCCGCACTCCGGCCAGGCGACCTTCGTCCTCGACGGAATCGAGTTGCCGGTGCGGGCCAATATCGGCCTGTTCACCCAGCCGATCTCCTTCATCGGCCTGCCCGTCGTCGCCGTGCCGGTGTGGCTCGACGCGGGTCTTCCGCTGGGGGTCCAAGTCATCGCCGCCCCCTGGCGCGAGGATGTCGCCCTGCGGGTGGCCCGCCACCTCGAACGCGTGGGCGTCGTGCGTGCGCCCGTCGCCGACCTCCCGTGAGCGCCATGGACATCGACGACGCTGACGTGAAGGCCGAGGTCGAGGCGGTGTTCGCCCGCTATGAGGCGGCGCTCGTGGGCAACGACGTCGCCACGCTGGAGGCGCTGTTCCACGACGATCCCCGCACCATCCGCTACGGCGGGGCCGAGAACCTCTACGGCATGGACGCGATCCGGGCCTTCCGCCGGTCCCGCTCGGCGCAGGGACTCGCCCGCACCCTCTCCGGCACCGTCATCACCACCTACGGGCGCGATTGCGCCGTGGCGATGACGCTGTTCACCCGCGACGGCGCGCCGGGCCGGATCGGGCGCCAGAGCCAGACCTGGGTCAGGTTTCCTGACGGCTGGCGGGTCGTCGCGGCCCATGTCAGCATCATCGACGCGTGATCCGCCCTCACCGGTCGCGCGCCGCCCTTCCACCCCCGCCGTTCGATCATCTCGAACGGCTTTTCGGGGGAGGGAGGCCGGCGAGAGCCCCTCACTTCACCGCGTCGGTCACCGCGTGCGTCCAGGCGCCCTCGGGTTTCCTGCTGATAACCGGCTGGTCGGTGCCGCCGGCCAGCAGGACCCCGACGGTGCGCTCGTAGTCGGCGGGGGCGAGCGTACCACCGGCGGTGTCGAGGAGCTTGGCGATCTCGCCCATCATCCGGGTCTGGGCCTTCTCGGTCTGGGCGCCGCTGGCGTCGTTCTCCAGGACGATCGCGGCCGCTTCCGCCGGGTGCTTGGCCGCGTAGGCCCAGCCCTTGTCGGAGGCGGCCACGAACTTCGCGAGCCGCGCGACGAAGGCCTTGTCCTTGAGCTTCGATTCCAGTGCCCAGAGGCCGTCCTCGAGGGTCGCGACGCCCTGGTCCTCGTACTTGAACACCACGAGCTGCTCCGGCTTGAAGCCGGCGTCGATCACCTGCCAATACTCGTTGTAGCTCATGGTCGAGACGCAATCGGCCTGTTTCTGGATCAGCGGGTCGACGTTGAAGCCCTGCTTGAGCACCGTGACGCCGCCGGGCGAGCCGTCGGTCTTGAGTCCGAGCTTCGCCATCCAGGCGAGGAACGGATACTCGTTGCCCGAGTACCAGACGCCGAGCGTCTTGCCCTTCAGGTCGGCGGGTGTCTTGATGCCGGTCTCCGCCCGGCAGGTCAGCATCAGGCCCGAGGTCTTGAAGGGCTGGGCGATGTTG
>JAKONM010000102.1 GCA_022701925.1 Microbacteriaceae bacterium | reverse complement strand
TCGTTGGACGTCGACGTAGCCGTCGTCCTTGGTCTGGTGGTCGCTGCGGCACAGTGCGGACAGGTTGAGGTGGGTGGTTCTGCCGCCGTGCTCGACGCGGACGACGTGGTCGATGTCCGCATGATGGGCCGGGGCGGGGCAGTGGGGTTGGTCGCAGGTCTCCGATCTCGCCCAGATGAGTCGTCGGAGGGCTGCGGGGATCGACCGTTCGTGGCTGTCGAAGGCGAGGATCGCGTCGTCGACCGGGTCGAGCTCGACTCTCGTCCAGTGGCGGGCGGCGCCGATGATGCGGCGGGCCCCAGCCGGGGCGAGGGACCCCCAGCCGGCGAGCTTCCCGGGCTGCTGCGACACCCCGACGGCGGTCGCGGCGGGGATGGTGACGACGATGGTGGCCTGGATCGCCTTGCGCTGCGGGACCCGGGGGTCGCCCAGTCGCTCGAACGGGTCCGCCGGGGTCGAGGCCGGGTCGGTGATCGCCTCGCTCGAGTTCCCGGTGGTCCGGGCGCCGGCGGGCCGGGTGGTCGACGAAACGGTCTCTTGATCCGTCGAGCCCGCTTCGGCAGACGCGTCGGCGGGTGCGGCGAGGCCGTGGAGGATGACGTCGACGAGGCAGTCGTACATCAGCTGCCGGATCGTGCGGGTCTCGCCCTCGACCCCGTGCGCGGCCACCGCGGCACGGCGGGCAGCGTCGTGCATCGCGGCGATGTCGGTCTCCGGACCCGTCAAGGTCAGGGTCCCTGAACCGGCCGCGCCCGGCCGCGCCTGCGCAGACCGCGAACGGTGCGCAGAGGCGGCGGCGTCGGTCGCCGCGTCGTGGTCCAGCGCGTCGTGCAGCCGCGACAGGGCCGGGTCGAGGCATTGCGGGACGGTCTCGGCCGCGAGCCGGGCGGCACCGGTGTCGTACTGGTCGAGAGCATCCCCGGTCAGGGTGCCGCGGTTGCGGACGATCATCTCCACCGCCTGCCACCCGAACCCGCCACCGCCGAACACGCCCCACGAGACCGGCAGATCCCGGATCGCGGTCGCGGTGTGCAGCATCCCGATCGCCCGGTTCCTCGACACCTGCAGCAGCCCCGCGAGGTGCCCCGAGAACGCCCGCTCCGCCAGACCGCCTTCCCGCACGACCAGGCCGCGTGCGGTCTCGTCGACCACGACCGCGTCCCAGAGCGCGAGCATCGTCTGCGCCTGCAGCACCTCACCCAGACACCGCGCCCGCCGGGCGCCCTCGACCGCCCCGTTCAACGCCTCGAACACCCGCAACGACACACCCGCAGCAACGTCGCCGGAGGGCGGAACCACCTCCGGACCAGGGACTTCGTCTGCCACGGAGGAACTCTCCCACGCCCCTCCGACACTCCCTCTCGAACATGACGACGATCCTTCCGGTATCAGTCCACCGGGGGAATCGAACGCCTACAGGGCCTCATTCCGCCGTTCCGAGCCTGGCCGGCCTCGTGGCTGCACCTCGCCGCCGATGCAGCACGACCAGTGCGGTCGCGGCGACGAACGGCGCCAGCACCGGCCCGGCGACGACCAGGGGGAAGCCGACGGTGACGGCCAGTCCGACGGCGAGTGCGACCGCGACCACGGGACCCCATCGGCCGAAGCGCGGCAGGCGGGGCAGCAGCACCGCCGTCGCCGCGACCCCGCCCAGCAGCGCCGCGAGGTTCAGCAGCCCCTCCTGCGGCGGCGCCCCCGCTCCGACGGCCTGCGCCGCGGCGCCGGTCAGCACCGCGGCCGCGGCGACCGCCGGGGCGGGGGAGCGGCGGTACCGGGCCCGGGTGCGCAGCGCGGCGCCGCCGGCCGCGAGCATCGGCAGCATGGCCGGTCCGGCCGCAGCCAGACCGAGGTTCATCGCCGCCGTCCCGTCGCCGTGGAACCCGGGCCACCACGACCCCGTCAGCGCGAACGCGAGCGCGAGCGAGCCCGCTGCGAGCGAGACCGCGGTCAGCGCAGCCAGACGCCGGCGCGGCCACGCCCGCCCCGGCGGCAGCCGGGGCGGGTCCGCGGGTGCCCTGCGCCAGGTGAGCATGAACAGGACCCCGGCCGCGGCCAGCAGCGCGAAACCCGGCAGCAGCAGCGCGACCCCCAGCGCGAACGCGATCACCGCCCCGACCCAGGCTGCGAGCAGGGCCCGGGCGATCGGTCGGCGCACGTCGGCGAAGAGCGGGACGAGCGCAGGCGCGATCGCCGCGGTGCCGAGCAGCCAGCCGACCAGCAGCAGCTCGGGCGAGAACCCGATCGAGGCGTCCTGCTCGACGGCGTCCGCCCGGTCGAGCCCGCCCGACCACGGCCGGAGCGCGGCGAAGGCGCACCCCAGCGCCGCCGCGGTGAGCACGGCGGTGCGCACCACGCCGTCGGAGGACAGCGCGCCACGGCGGTGCAGCGCCAGCAGCCCCGCCGCGGCCGTCAGCGCCGGCGACACCACCACGGTGAGCGCGGGCGCGACCACCGGCACGGGCAGCAGCAGGGCGACCGCGAGCCCGACCGACCCGACGAGCAGGGCGACGAGCACCAGCCGCTGCTCCCGCGGCGCCCCCGGACCCGTCGTCACGGCCGGTGCACCCAGCGCAGCGCGAGCGCCGTGATCACCGCGGCGGCCGCGGCGCTCAGCAGGGCCGCGCCCAGCGCCGCCACCCCCACGGCCGTCGTCCAGAAGCCTCCTCCGCCGATCGCCGCCCCGATCAGCAGGATCACGACTCCCACCGCCAGGCCCGCGCCCAGGGCGACCGTGCCGTAGCCGGTGACGCCCGG
>JAKONM010000084.1 GCA_022701925.1 Microbacteriaceae bacterium | reverse complement strand
CGACGACCATGAAGTCGGTCGGCGAGGCGATGGCGATCGGCCGCACCTTCGGGGCCGCGCTGCAGAAGGCGCTGCGCTCGCTGGAGAAGCGCGGCAGCTCGTTCCACTGGGAGGGGGAGCCCGGCGACCGGGCGCGGCTGCTCGAGGCGGTCCGCACGCCCACGGACGGCCGCATCGTGCTGGTGCAGCAGGCGTTCCGGGCGGGCGCCACCGTCTAGGAGGTCTTCGAGGCCACCGCCATCGACCCCTGGTTCCTCGACGCGATCGTCGGGATCGGCGAGCTGGCCGAGGTGATCCGCGCGGCGGAGGACCTGGACGAGGACCTGCTGCGGCTCGCGAAGCAGGAGGGCTTCTCCGACGTCCAGATCGGGCAGCTCCGGGGCGTGTCCGAGGCGGAGGTCCGCAGCACGCGGCGGGCGGCGGGGATCCACCCCGTCTACAAGACCGTCGACACCTGCGCGGGCGAGTTCCCGGCGCTCACGCCGTACCACTACTCGACCTACGACCTCGAGACCGAGGTCGCGCCCTCCGACGCCCGCAAGGTGATCATCCTGGGCAGCGGCCCCAACCGCATCGGCCAGGGCATCGAGTTCGACTACTCCTGCGTGCACGCCGCCTTCGCGCTGAAGGACGCCGGGTACGAGACGGTGATGATCAACTGCAACCCGGAGACGGTGTCGACCGACTACGACACCAGCGACCGGCTGTACTTCGAGCCGCTGACGCTCGAGGACGTGCTGGAGGTGGTCCACGCGGAGTCCGCCTCCGGCACCATCGCGGGCGTCATCGTGCAGCTGGGCGGCCAGACCGCCCTGGGACTCGCGCACGGGCTCGAGCGCGCCGGCGTGACGATCCTCGGCACGTCGCCCGACGCGATCGACCTGGCGGAGGAGCGCGGCCGGTTCGCGCGGATCCTCGACGAGGCGGGGCTGATCGCCCCGCGCAACGGCACCGCCGTCGACGTCGCGTCGGCCGTCGAGGTCGCGACCGCCATCGGCTACCCGGTGCTCGTGCGCCCCTCGTTCGTGCTGGGCGGGCGCGGCATGGAGATCGTCTACGACCAGGAGAGCCTGGAGGGCTGGTTCGACCGCATCGCGGGGCAGGCGATCGTCGGCCCCGACCACCCGCTGCTCGTAGACCGCTTCCTCGACGACGCGGTGGAGATCGACGTCGACGCGATCCACGACGGCGAGCGGATGTGGATCGGCGGCGTCATGGAGCACATCGAGGAGGCCGGCATCCACTCCGGCGACTCCAGCTGCACCCTGCCGCCCGTGACGCTCGGCCGGTCCGTGGTCGACGAGGTGCGCGCGGCGACCCTGGCGATCGCGCAGGGCATCGGCGTGCGCGGCCTGCTGAACGTGCAGTTCGCGGTCGCGGCCGGGGTGCTCTACGTGCTCGAGGCGAACCCGCGGGCGTCGCGCACCGTGCCCTTCGTCTCCAAGGCGCTGGGCGTGCAGGTCGCGAAGGCGGCCGCCCGGGTCATGGCGGGGGAGTCGATCGCGTCGCTGATCGAGGCGGGGGTGCTGCCCGAGCAGGACGGCAGCCGCACGGGGCCCGAGGCGCCCGTGGCGGTCAAGGAGGCCGTGCTGCCCTTCAAGCGCTTCCGCACCCGCGGCGGCGAGGTCGTGGACAGCCTGCTGGGCCCGGAGATGCGCTCCACCGGCGAGGTGATGGGCATCGACCGCGACTTCCCGCGGGCGTTCGCGAAGAGCCAGGAGGCGGCGTACGGCGGCATGCCGCTCGGCGGCACCGCCTTCGTCTCGGTGGCCGACCGCGACAAGCGCTCCATCGTGCTGTCGGCCCTGCGGCTCAGCCAGCTCGGCTTCCGCCTGGTCGCCACCGAGGGCACCGCCGAGATGCTGCACCGCAACGGCATCCCCGCCGAGGTCGTGCGCAAGGTCAGCGACGCCGAGCAGGTCGGCCCCGACGTGGTCGAGCTGATCCGCCGCGGCGAGATCGACCTGGTGGTCAACACGCCGAGCGGACGCGACGCCCGCGCGGACGGGTACGAGATCCGCGCCGCGGCCGTCGCAGCGGACAAACCCCTGTTCACGACGGTGGCTCAGCTGTCGGCCGCGGTGGCGAGCACCGACGCGATTCGGGCAGGATTCGATGTGACCCCTCTGCAGGAGTACGAACGGCGCCGCCGGGACGCGGCCGCCAGGAAGACGGTGTGATGGTGCGCTCCTTCGCGGATCGACTCGGCCAGGCGTTCACGGACCACGGGCACCTGTGCGTCGGCATCGACCCGCACGAGTACCTGCTGGCCGAGTGGGGCCTGCCGGTCTCCGCCGTCGGCGCGCACGAGTTCGGGCTGCGGGTCGTCGAGGCGTGCGCGGGCCGGGTCGGCATCGTGAAGCCCCAGGTGGCGTTCTACGAGCGCTTCGGCTCCATCGGCTACAAGGTGCTGGAGGACGTGCTGAAGGAGGCCCGCGACGCCGGGCTGGTGATCATCGGCGACGTGAAGCGCGGCGACCTGGGGTCCACGCTGGAGGCGTACGGGCAGGCCTGGCTCACGCCCGGCTCCAGCCTGGAGGTCGACGCGATGACGATCAGCGCCTACCAGGGCTTCGGCGCCCTGCGCAGCCCGCTGGACCTCGCCGCCCGCTACGGCAAGGGGCTCTTCGTGCTGTCGGCGACCTCGAACCCCGAGGCGCTCGCGGTGCAGACCGCCGAGATCACGCGGGAGGCGCAGAAGGGCAAGACGCTCGCCGGCGCCCTGGCGTCCCGCGTCGTCAACTGGAACCGCACGCACTCCGAGGGCCAGCCCATCGGCTCCATCGGCGTCGTGCTGGGCGCCACCGTCGACTTCGTCGACTACGGCATCGACCTGGCCGCGCTGGCCGCGTCGCCCGCGGCGCCGATCCTGGCGCCGGGCTTCGGCTACCAGGGCGCCCAGTTCGCCGACGTCAAGCGCCTGTTCGGCGTCGCCGCGGGCACGACCGTCGTCACCGCCTCACGCAGCATCCTCGCCTCCGGCCCCGACGGGCTCGGGGAGTCGATCGCGCGGCAGTCGGCCCTGCTGGGCGAGGCGATCGCGTGAGC
>JAKONM010000077.1 GCA_022701925.1 Microbacteriaceae bacterium | reverse complement strand
GACGTGCTCGCGGTCGTGCGCGACGACGACGGCTGGAGCGCGCTGCGCCCCGCGCCGGAGGAGCAGGGCGACGAGGAGCGCTTCGGCGTCTTCTGCTTCCACTTCCCGGAGGGCGTCGACAACAGCGGCTTCGTCGGCTGGCTGGCGTCGTCGCTGAAGCAGCGGCTGGGCACGGGCGTCTTCGTGATCTGCGGCAGCAACCGCAGACGAGGCGGCATCTACGACTACTGGGGCTGCCCGGTCGAGGTGCTGGACGACGTGCTCACCGCGGTGCACGGGCTGGCGGCGCCGACCTACGACACCACGTCGGACTAGACCTCGCGCCGGGCGCGCGGAACTGGACGCGCGAACATCTGCGACGCGTTCACTGACGCGATGGACGCGACCGGCTGGTGGGACGTGGAGGTGCCGACGCCGCTCGGCCGCCTGCGCTTCGACGTGCACATCCGACCCGACGGCAGGGTCACCGCCAGCTACCGCGGTCGCCCGATCCCGGTCCCGGCGATGCAGACGGTGCCGGAGGGGGACGGTTTGCGCGTGCGCTGGACCCAACGGCTGACGATCCCGGTGCGGATGGAGATCGGGCTCGACGCCCTGGTCGTCGGCGATCGGCTCACGGGCACCGCCGTCGCCGGGTCACTGCCGCCGATGCGGCTGGAAGGTCGACGCGTCGCCTGAGCGGGTCCTCCTGGCGCGAGC
This sequence comes from Microbacteriaceae bacterium, assembly GCA_022701925.1. Lineage (GTDB taxonomy): Bacteria > Actinomycetota > Actinomycetes > Actinomycetales > Microbacteriaceae > Amnibacterium. The sequence continues at coordinate 2,229 of JAKONM010000077.1, read as the reverse complement.
GCTGGCCCGAGGTCTGCACGTGGCGCAGGGAGCTGCGACCGGCTTGCAAAGGCCGAATGGAAGCCCAGCGCAGCCGCGAACCGCACGCGCTTGCCGCGCGTGATCCGAACCATCGCCCAGGAATCGCATCGAACGCGTCTTCGAATCTCTGTCGGTGGCCCGTGGTGGGATGCAGGCATGTCGGAACCCCCTGATCAGGGCGGCTCCCCACCGCCCGCCCCCGCTTCGGACCCGCCTCCGGACTTCGCCGCGCTCGACGCGCGGGAGGAGTTCTTCACCGGCGCCCTGCAGCACGCGACGCGGATGGTGAACGCCGCGGAGGCGGTGCGGCTGCACCTGATGCTCGCCGGACTCGAGGCGATGCTGCTCGAGGAGGAGGAGCAGACGGGCGTGCTGCCCCGACCGGACGATCCGGTCGTGAAGGGCTTCCACCTGCACCAGGCGAACGAGCTGCGCACCACCCGCTTCGATGTCGAGCGGCGGCTGGAGGCGGCGCGGATGCTGCGCGACCACCTGCCGAAGACGTGGGCGGTGTTCCTGGGCGGGTTGGCGAGCGAACGAGCCGCGGTGACCGCCGCCTCGCAGGCGATCGGCCTGCAGTCCGAGCACTTCGCCGAGTTCGACGGGGCCGCCGCGCAGCTGGTGCAGGAGGAGCGGCCGTCGGCGATCGAGCGGCAGCTGGCCGACCTGCGCGACCTGCTGGACCCGGAGGCGACCGCTCTCCGGCACCGCACCGCCTCCAATCGCCGGTACGTCCGGGCGCGCGCTGAGGGCGACGGGCAGGGCGTGCTCGAGATCCGCTCGACTGCGATCGACGTCGCCGCGGCCTACGACCGCATCCGCAAGCACGCGGTCGCTGCGCACGGTCGCGAGGGCGAGTGCCGCACCCTCGGCAACCTCATGGTCGATGCGGCCCTCGACGCGATCCTCAGCGGGCGCATGCGCGGCCCGCACGAGGGCGGGCCGTCGTTCCCGATGGAGCGGCTGGGCGAGAACGACGACCCCGCGCGCACGCTGATCGATGCCACGATCACGATCGTCATCCCCGCCGAGACCGCCACCGGCGCCGGCGACCGGCCCGCCGAGGTCGCGGGGATGGGCCTGGTCGACGGCGAGCTGGCCCGTGCGGTGGTCGCGCACACCCGCACCTGGACCCGCGTCGTGGTCGACCCGGTCGACGACGCGGTGCTGGCGATCGACAGCCACGAGCGGTACATCTGCGCCGGGTTGAAGAAGCTGCTCCACTTCCGCCAGCGCACCTGCGGCTGCGGGTGCGGACTGCCCGCCCACCGGGCGGACTGGGCCCACATCGCCGGTTCCGACGCGACGCCGAAGGCGGCGTGGCGGCCGTGGGATGGGGACGACCACGTCCAGCGGTTCGAGCACGACGGCCGCACGCGCCACGACAACCTGCAGGTGCTCTGCCGCTCCTCCCACATCGCGAAGGACGCGGGCTTCGCCGTTTGACGGTGCGCCCGGACGGCCGCATCCGCTGGGCGGACAACTGGGGCGGCGTGCGATTCGTCACGCCCGCGGTGCAGGTGCGCACCCGCCCTGCGCCGAAGCAGTGCCCCTTCTGACAGGACCGCGTGAAGGGCCGAGGCGGCGACGACCGATCTCAGCGGCGGTCGCTCAGGACGTCAGAACGTGCTCAGGACGTCAGGACGTCAGGACGCTGAACAGCCGGCTCGTCGTCCAGCGCCTCGACGGCGTACAGCGCCGTCCGCGCCGGAGCCGCTGGCACGGCTGGGTCCGCGAAGGCAGGGTCAGACCGACCGGTGCCCGCGATCGCGAACCACACCTGATGGACTGCGAGCAGGACCACCCCCAGGGCGACCACCACCGCGAGCCCGTACACGAACTCGGTCATGCGAGGCACGGTAAGGAGCGGGGCTGGCTCCCTGCCATGAGATCCATGTCCGCCACCTGCGGCCCGGCCTGAGATCGCCTGGACCCTCACATCCGGAGGTGTCGCCGGCTGCGTCGTGAGGGAGCGGTGCAGGCGCACGGGTCCCGCGCTCGGCGGGGCGTCCACCTCGGCCGGCCCCTCTGCCGCTCCCCCGCGCCCGCTCGCTGATCAGCGCGACAAGATCCAGGCCGCCGCGTAGGACTTCGAGTTCGCGCCGTCGACCTGGGTCGACGGCAGCTTCTTGAGCGTGCGGAGCGCCTTGGCCTTCGACCCGCCGGCCAGCACGTCGTACATCAGCAGGTAGTCCGCGAACAGCCCGG
>JAKONM010000074.1 GCA_022701925.1 Microbacteriaceae bacterium | reverse complement strand
CTACGCGCAGCGGTACAACGCCGCCGTGCACGAGGTCGTCGAGCAGGAGCGGCCGGGCGAGGCCGTGCTCTTCGCGCGCTCGGCCACGGCGGGGGGCCAGCAGTTCCCGGTGCACTGGGGCGGCGACTCCACGTCGACCTTCGCGTCGATGGCCGAGACGCTGCGCGGCGGGCTGTCGCTGTCCCTGTCCGGCTTCGCCTACTGGAGCCACGACATCGGCGGCTTCGAGGGCACGCCGGACGCGGCCGTGTTCAAGCGGTGGATCCCGTTCGGCCTGCTCTCCAGCCACAGCCGGTTCCACGGCTCCACCTCCGCACGGGTGCCCTGGCTGATCCCGGAGGACGAGTCGGCGCCCGACAGCGCCGTCAGCACGACCCGCCGCTTCGCCCGGCTGAAGAACCGTCTGGCGCCCTACCTGCTCGCCGCGGGCAGGGAGGCCGCAGTCACCGGGCTGCCGCTCATGCGGCCCATGGTGCTGGCGTTCCCCGACGACCTCGGAGCGCGCGCCCTCGACCGCCAGTACCTGCTGGGCCCGGACCTGCTGGTGGCGCCGGTCTTCACGGCCGAGGGCGACGTCGACCTGTACCTGCCGGAGGGCGGCTGGACGCACCTGCTGACCGGCCGGCGGGTGGAGGGCCGCGGGTGGCGCCGCGAGCGCCACGGCTTCGACTCGCTGCCGCTCTACGTGCGCGACGGAGCCGTGCTGCCGCTCGGCGCGCGGGAGGACCGGCCCGACACGGACCATCTGGCCGGCCTGACCCTGCTGGCCTTCCCCGCCGGGCCCGGGACGGTCGAGGTGCGGGTGGGCGACTCGGTCCTCGTGGTCCGCACGGCCGCCGACGCGGTCGAGGCGGAGGGGCCGGACGGCGACTGGGTCCTGCGGATCGGCGACCGCGAGGTCCTCAGCCGCGGCGGCCGGGCCCGGCTGGCCCGCTGAGGGGCCGCCGGGACCGGCACCGCGTCAGACCGCGGCGATGCTCCAGGCGACCCGGTGCGAGTCGCCCGGCTCCAGCACGACAAGGTCGGTGCCGGAGTTGAAGGCGTCGGGCGGGCAGGTCATCGGCTCGACCGCGAGGCCGCGGCGGTCGTACTCCGGCTCGGGGCGGTCGCCGGTGTGCACCTGGACCCACGGCGCGGCCGCGTCCCACACCATCTCGACGCCGCGGCCGTCCGCCGCCCGGACCACCGCGCGGAACGCGCCGTCCGACTCCACCAGCCCCGTGAGGGCGTGGTCGATGAACAGGTCGCCGACGCCGCGGGGCGCCGCGAAGTCGAACGGGCCGCCGGCGACGTCCTCGAGCCCCCGGGGGATCAGCCGCTCGGGGTCCACCGTCAGCACGCGCGCAGCCCCCAGCTGCAGCGTCCAGTCGTCCACGCGTCCCTCGCCGCCGACCAGGTAGGGGTGGCCCGAGGCGCCGTAGGGCGCGCGGGTGGGGCCGGTGTTCCAGGCGCTGACGGTCGTCACCAGGCCCTCGTCGCCGAGCCGGTGCTCGACCTCCACCCGCAGCCGGTGCGGGTAGCCGGCCTGCGGCACCACCACGGTCTCGAGCAGCACGGAGGAGGAGGTGCGCGTCACGACGCGGTAGTCGCTCCAGCAGGCCAGGCCGTGCAGCGCGTGGCCCCGGTCGGGCTCCGTCAGCGCCAGCTGCTGCTCCCCACCGTCGAACGCGTAGCGTCCGTCGACCACCCGGTTCGGCCAGGGCACCAGCACGACGCCCCGGTACAGCGGGCGCAGCTCGTCCTCGGCGAAGGGCACGACCAGGTCGCGTCCGTCGTGCGTCAGGGAGCGCAGGGTGGCACCGACCGTCGCGATCTCGGCCGCGTAGGCCCCGTGCCGCAGCGGGATCCGCGCGCCGCTGACCGGTGTGCCGTCGCTCATGCCCGCACCGCGCCGATCAGCGCGTCGAGCGCCGGGCCGCCGAACTTGCCCTGCGGGTCCGCCTCGGCGCGCAGCGCCTGGAAGTCGGGGAGGCGCGGGTAGCGGTCCGCGATCGCCGCGGCGTCCACGGTGTGCACCTTGCCCCAGTGGGGCCGCGGCGCGAAGGGCGCCAGCGCCGCCTCGATCCGCGTGCAGAGCGCCTGCACCGCGGCCGGCTCGTTCTTGAACGTGAAGTGGATCGCCAGCGACTCCCGCTCCGAGGCCTCGCTGAGCCACAGCCGGTCGGCCGCGATGGTGCGCAGCTCGGTGACGAGCAGGTGCGGGTGGATCTCCTCGGCGAGCGCGCGCACCGCCCGCAGCGCATCGGCCGCGTCGGCCTTGCCGACGAAGTACTCGGTCTGGATCTCGTCGCCCTTGCTGGGCGTCGAGTCGATGCGGAAGTGCGGCAGGTGGGCGGACCAGGCGCCGGCGACGCCCTGCTGCGTGGTGTTGTCCTCCGCGGACTCGATGATCTGCACGGCGCTGCCCGAGCGCCGCGCGCCGGCGAGCTCGTCGGGCACCGCCTCGTCGACGCTCGCGACCCGGCGCTTCACCCACACCTGGTCGATGGTCGGCGACAGCCAGTCGGTGAAGACGCTGACGCTGTACGCGGCGTCGGTGACCGCGGCGACGTCGGCCAGCAGCACCTCCCAGTCGAGCCCGCGGTAGACGTCCTGGCGCACCAGGTAGCCGGGCTCCACCGCGACCTCGAGCCGGGCGACCACGCCCAGGGCGCCCAGGGCCACGACGGACCCGTCGAAGCCCTCCTCCCCCGCGCGCACCCAGCGCAGCGCGCCGTCCGGTCCGACGATCTGCAGGCCGCGCACCGCGGTGGCCAGGCTGCCGTTCGCGGCTCCGGAGCCGTGCGTGCCGGTGGCCACCGCGCCGCCGACGGAGATGTGGGGCAGCGAGCCCATGTTGTGCAGCGCCCATCCCTCGTCGGTCAGGAAGGTCGCGAGCGCGGCGTACCGCGCGCCGGACCCCAGCCGCACGATCCGCCGCTCCGCGTCCAGCTCGAACTCGGGCTCGATGCCGGTGGTGGTCACCAGCACGCCCTCCGTGTCGGCGATCGCGTTGAAGGAGTGCCGCGTGCCGAGCGCCCGGATGCGCGGCGAGCGCGCCACGACCTCCTGCAGCTGCTCCACCGTGCGGGGCTGCTCGAAACCCGCCGCCTGGTACTCCACCGTGCCGGACCAGTTCCGCATCGGACCTCCTCGTGCCGAAAGGGACGATGCGATTCTGCCGGTCCGAGGGCCCGCTCGTGAGCGCTCACCGCCGTTTCGACCGCGATGCCACTTGCGCGGAGGTCGAAACTTTCGAAACACTGTGGGCCCCACCCCGCACCCTGGAGGCCGCCCTGACCGCCCTCGACACCGGCCCGCGCCCCTCGCGGACCACCCTGGCGATGCTCGCCGGCGAGGCGGGCGTCTCCCTGTCGACGATCTCGAAGGTGCTGAACGGGCACAGCGACGTGGCGCCCGCGACGAGGCAGCGCGTGGAGCAGCTGCTCGACGCGCACGCCTACCGGCGCCGGGGCTCGGCCTCCCGCGAGTCGTCGCTGCTCGAGCTGGTCTTCTCGGACCTGTCGAACCCGTGGGGCAGCGAGATCCTCACCGGCGTGCAGCGGGTGGCGCAGGAGCGGGGGCTCAGCCTGGTGCTCTCGCCCAGCGGCACCCGCGGGCAGCCCGACGCCGACTGGCTGTCCGGCGTGCTGCGGCGCAAGCCGGTCGCGGTGCTGCTGGTGTCCACCGAGCCCGCGCCGCGGCTGGCGGATCAGCTGACCTCCCGCAGCATCCCCTTCGCGGTGATCGACCCGGCCGGCGAGCTGCCCGCGGGCGTCGCCTCCGTGGGCTCCACGAACTGGGCGGGCGGACTCGCCGCCACCCGCCACGTGATCCAGCTGGGGCACACGCGGATCGCCGCGATCAGCGGGCCGGACCGCATGCTGTGCTCGCTGGCGCGGCTGGACGGCTTCCGCTCGGCGATGTCGTCGGCCCGGCTGCCCGTGCGGGACGACTGGGTGCGCACCGGCGAATTCCAGACCGAGGGCGGGCGGGTCGCCGCGCAGCGGATGCTGGCCGGCTCCGACCGCCCGACGGCGGTCGTCGCGGGCAACGACCTGCAGGCGATCGGCGTGATCGGCGCGGCGACCGAGCTGGGGCTGCGGGTGCCGGAGGACCTCTCGGTGGTCGGGTACGACGACGCCACGGTGGCGGAGTGGGCACGACCGGCGCTGACGACGGTGCACCAGCCCATCCGACGGATGGCGGCCGAGGCCACCCGCATCGTGCTGCGACTGGCGGACGGCGAGCGCGTGGAGCAGCAGCGCCTCGAGCTGGCGACGCACCTGGTCGTGCGGGCCAGCACCGCGCCGCCCGCCTGACCCGGCGGCGGCGTCAGCCCGCGGGCCCGGAGGTCAGCAGGCGCGCGAAGGCGGGCTCCGCCGCGCCGATCAGCAGCAGGTCCGAGCCCAGCTCGGCACGGCGCACGTCCACCGTCTCCCCCAGCGTCGGCAGCACGCGCAGCGCCACCTCGCGCCGCAGCCGGGTGGGCGCCGCCGCCGCCAGCGCCCCCAGGAAGCCGCCGAGCACGACGCGCGCCGGGTTCAGCAGGGCCACCGCGTCGCCGATGGCGGCGGCCAGCACGTCCACCTGGCGCCGCACCTCCGCCCGCACGGCGTCGGAGCGGTCGGCCGCCAGCGCGGCCTCCAGGCGGTCCGGGTCCGCGCGGGTCAGGCCGAGCACCGACAGCAGGGCGTCGCGCCGCACCTCCGACTCCAGGGTACCGCGGGCCCCGATCGTGTCGAGCCGCCCGCCGCGGCGCACCGTGGCGTGCCCGAACTCGCCGGCGTGGCCGGTGGCGCCCTCGATCGGCACGCCGCCGGCGATCACGCCGCCGCCGATGCCGCTGGCGCCGCCGTTCAGGAAGACCAGGTCGACCACGCCGCGGCCGGCGCCGAACTGCCACTCGGCGCGCGCGCCGAGCGAGCCGTCGTTCGCCACCGCGACCGGCTGCCCCAGCACCTCGGCGAACCGCTGCGCCACCGGCTCGTCCCGCCAGCCCAGGTGCGGCGCCAGGCGGGCCACGCCGTCGCCGCGGCGCACGATGCCGGGCACCGCGACGCCGGCGCCGGCGACCACGTGCTCCCCCGGGTCCGCCGCCAGCATCTCCGCCACCGCCGCCGCCGCGGTCTCCGCCGCCTCCTGCACGCTGGGCCGGGCGTCGAACGGCACGCGCCGCCGGGCCAGCACCCGCCCGCCCAGCCGCACCAGCGCGACCGTCACCGCGTCGACCTCGGGGTTCACCGCGATGGCCACCGGCACGTCGCTGGGCCGCACCAGCGGGCTCGGACGGCCGACGGCGCCGTTGCCGCTCGGCTCCTCCTCCACGACCAGGCGCCGCTCCTGCAGCTCCTGCACCAGCGCGGCGATGGTGCTGCGGTTCAACCCGCTCTCGCGCGTCAGCTCGCTGCGGGTGGCGGGCGCCAGGTGCACGCGGCGCAGCACGAGCCCCAGGTTGTGCCGGCGCAGCTGGTCGTTGCGCCCGCCCAGCTGCGGGGCGGGTCCCTGGAACGACACGCGCGTCAGCATAGGGAGCGGGCCGCCCGCGGCAGGACGGTGGCGAGGGCGCGGCGATGGTCGCCGGGAAACACCGGAAGTTTTCGTTGACATTGCCGCGACCGGCAACAAAACTGAGCGCCGATCCGACCGCGCCTGCGCGGAGAGGTCGACACAGCAGTTCGACGACGAACGACGACGCGAGGCGACGACGCCCCGTCGGAGAGGACACCGCTCATGGCATCTCGAATCACCGGTTCCGCATTCACCCGCCGCACGCTGCTCGGCGCAGCCGGCAGCGCGGCGGCCGTCGGCCTCCTCGCCGCCTGCAGCTCCGGAGGGAGCGGCGGCGGCGCCAGCGGCAACGCGGGCCAGCCCCTGAAGTTCTGGAACCAGCCCTGGGGCGCCCCGGCCTTCCTCACGGAGGACCAGCGCATCTCCAAGGCCTACAAGCCGAAGAGCGGCTTCGGAACGGTCCAGTACCGCCAGGTCCAGTGGGCCAACTTCACCCAGACCTACTCCACCGCGGTCGCGGCGAACACGGGCCCCGCCGTCAGCTCCGGCGGCGGCACGCAGGCCTTCCTGTTCGAGAGCCAGGGCAAGATCGCCTACGCGGACGACCTGCTCGACTCGTGGAAGAAGAACGGCATCTACGACGACTTCCTGCCGGGCCTCGTCGACACCCTGAAGACGGACAACGGCTACGCCGCCGTCCCCTACAACCTCGACATGCGCCTGTTCTGGTACCGCAAGGACCTGCTCGAGAAGGCCGGCGTCAGCGCGCCGACCACCTGGGACGAGTTCGAGGCCGCCTGCAAGGGCCTGAAGAAGCTGGGCGTCTACGGCTACGGCACCTACTCCGGGGCCGGCGCCTTCACGGGCGGCCACACCCTGGTGGCGCACATGATCAACAACGGCGGCGGCCTGTTCGACGGCGACCAGAACGTGGACGCGGTCACCGACGCCAACATCGAGGCCATGGAGTGGGTCATCGGCCTGGTCAAGAACGGCTACGTCGACCCGCGCTCCGGCACCTACACGTCGGCGAACGCCTACTCGCAGATGAACGCGAACAAGTTCGGCATGATCTGGGACGGCGCGGGCACCCCGGCGAACGTGAACTCCTCGGTCGCGAACAACCTCGAGGTCGGCACGCCGCTGACCGGGCCCTCGGGCGAGAAGGGCGCGCTCTACTTCCCGAACAACATCATGATGTACAAGAACACCCCCAGCCAGGCGGCGTCGGAGGCGTTCCTGACGTACTACTACCAGAACATGAAGACGCTCTGGACCAAGAAGACCGGCATCGGCCTGGCCCCGCTGCAGTCCATCGTCAAGGAGGCGTACGCCGACGACCCCAAGACGACGAAGATCGTCACGGACTGGCAGCCCATCTCGAAGACGTGGGGCGCCCCGGGGCAGAACACGGTCTTCCTGAACGTGACGAAGGTCGACGGCACGCAGCCGATGATCAACTTCGCGCAGACCATCCTGGCCGGCAAGACCACCGCCAAGGCCGCGCTGACGACGCTGCAGAACGCGCTGAAGTCGGCCTGACCGCAATGCCTCGCCTGCTCGAAGAAGAGACCAGGAGGACCACCTGATGGCGCTCGACACCGTCACCGAACGGATGCAGCAGGCGAGGCGCGGCGTGGGCGCCGGCGGACGGGGCCGTCCCGACGGCCCCGTCGCGCCGGCGACCGGCCGCCGGCGCTCCCCCCTGGGGCGCGCCGGCCTGACGCTGGCGCTCTTCGCGCTGCCGTCGCTGCTGCTGCTGGTGCTGCTGAACCTGTTCCCCGTCGTCTACGCGTTCATCCAGTCGCTGCAGAACGGCACCCCGTCGACGCTGCCCACCGACGCCCCGTTCGTCGGCCTGCAGAACTACCTCGACGTCTTCACGTCCGAGGCGGTCGCGCCCCTCGTCGGGCAGGCGGCGATCTTCACCCTGATCTTCACCGTCGTCGGCGTCTTCGGCTCGTGGATCGTCGGCCTCGCGCTGGCGCTGCTGCTGCGAACCCGCATCCCCGGCAACACGGTCTTCAAGGTGCTGCTGCTGCTGCCCTGGATCGTGCCGGTCGTGGTCTCGGCCACGGCCTGGAACTGGCTGGTCGCGACGCCGCAGTCGCCGGTGCCCGTGATCCTCGGGTTCTTCGGCATGAACGACGTGAACTTCCTCGGCGACCCCGTGCTCGCTCAGGTCGTCGTGTGCGTCTTCAAGGTCTGGATCAGCTTCCCGTTCATGATGATGATGATGTCGTCGGCGCTGGCCAGCGTGGACACGAACGTCTACGAGGCCTCGAAGATGGACGGCGCGACGGGGTGGCAGGCGTTCACCGGCGTGACGCTGCCGATCATCAGCCGCACGACGTTCATCAGCTGGGTCCTGATGACGATCTTCTGCGTGAACGACTTCCCGACGATCTTCCTGCTGACGCAGGGCGGGCCGTCCACGGGCGTCACGGGGGCGACGACCTCGCTGATCATCCTCGCCTACCAGTACGCGTTCCAGAACCTCCAGACCGGGCCCGCGACGGCGATCGCGTTCATGATGACCGCGGTCCTCGTCATCGTGTCCACGGTGCTCTACCAGCAGATCAAGAAGGCGGACGTCGAATGAGCCAGGCGATCGCGGCGGGCGGGGCGACGAGCGCCACCGTCGGCCGCCAGCAGGAGGTCCAGCGGCGCACGCTGCGCGAGCGGGAGGCGAAGGGCCAGTGGTGGCGCTTCCTCCTGATCCTCGTGGTCACGTTCATCGTGATCATCCCGATCCTCGCGGTGCTCTACCTCTCGACGCAGCCCGGGCAGAACAGCACCGCCACAGGGTTCACGCTCGAGAACTTCGTGCGGGTCTTCACGACCACCGACGTGGTCACGTGGCTGGGCAACAGCATGGCCGTGGCCCTGGTCACGGTGGTCGCCGCCGTCGCCGTCGCGGCGCCGGCCGGCTACGTGCTCTCCCGGCTGCGCAACCGCCTGGTGTCGGGGTACTCGCTGATCCTGTTCGTGGTGCAGTCGCTGCCGGTGGTGACCGCGGCGATCCCGCTGTTCATCATCTTCTCGGCGCTGGGCCTCGTGGACACGCTGCAGGGCGTCGCGATCGTCTACATCGGCTCGACCATGTCGGTCGCGATCTGGATGATGGCCGCCTACTTCGACTCGATCCCGATCTCGCTGGAGGAGGCGGCGTGGATGGACGGCGCCAGCGTGTTCGGCGGCTTCGTGCGCGTCGTGCTGCGCAACTCGCTGCCCGGCATCCTGTCGACCGCGATCTTCTCGTTCCTGCTGGCCTGGAACGACTACCTGATCGCGCTGCTGTTCCTGCAGAGCCCGCAGAACCTCACCCTGCCGGTGGGGCTGCAGACCTTCTTCCAGCAGAACGCGGCCGACTGGGGCAGCGTCATGGCGGTCGCCGTCGTGATGATGGCCCCGCCGGTGATCATCTTCGCCGTGCTGAACAAGTACTTCAGCGTCGGCGGCATCGGCGGCTCGCTGGCCGGCCGCTGATCGGGGTGCGGGCCCGCCCGGGCCCGCACCGCTCACGGCGGGCCGGGGATCAGGCTCCGATCCCCGGCCCGCCCGCACGTCCCCCGCACCGCGACCCGTCTGGAGCCCCGTGAACGACACGCTGCACGCCGCCGTCGACCGCATCGTGCCCGCCGTCGACGGCCTGCCCGCCGGCTGGGCGGGCGGGGTGCGGCAGCACCTGGAGGACGACGCGGCCGACCTCGGCTGGGCGCTCGAGCCGCTGGCCGTCCTGGTCGAGCGCCTCGGCCCCGGCTTCGCCGAGCTGCCCGCCCCCGAGCAGGACGCCGCCCTGCTGGCCCTCTCGGAGACCGATCCCGACGCCGTCGCCGCACTGGTGCGGGTCGCGATGGAGGGCTACTACGCGGACCGGCCGGGCGTGCGGCCGGCCGGGCTCGACGCGGTCGGCTTCCACGCCGTGCCGCCGGGCGTCGAGCCCGTCGAGCCCGCGACCCCCCGCTCGATCCGCAGCGCCGACGTGCGCCGGTCGTACGACGCGGTGGTCGTCGGCAGCGGACCCGGCGGCGGGGTCGCCGCGGCCGTGCTCGCGGAGGCCGGCAAGCACGTGCTGCTGATCGAGCGCGCCCGGGCGACGCCGAACGCGGCGCTGCGCGGCGACCACCTGCACGGCAAGCGGAACGCCGTCTACGACTCGGTCGCCGGCCCGGGCCCCGGCCACCCGCGCGAGCTGCGCCTGCAGGGCGGCGGCACGCACGCGGTCGACGGCACCGGGGACGCGTGGCTCTACGGCCTGAACGCGATGACGCTCGGCGGCGGCACGCGGTTCTGGCAGGGCATGGCGTGGCGCTTCCTGCCCGAGGACTTCCGCATGCGCACCCTGCACGGGTCGCCGGCCGACGCGAGCCTGGCCGACTGGCCGGTCGACTACGACGACATGGAGCCCTTCTACACGCGGGCGGAGCACGAGCTGGGCGTCGCGGGCGAGGAGGGCGGCCTGACCTCCCGCACCCGCCGCAGCGCCGGCTACCCGATGCCGGCGATGGGCACGGAGCCCGCCCGCGAGCTGCTCGGGCGTGCGGCGGACGCGCTCGGGTGGGGCTGGGGACCGATCCCGCTGGCGATCAACAGCGTGCCGCACGCGGGGCGCGCGGCCTGCGTGCGCTGCCCGCAGTGCTGCGGGCACGCCTGCCCGGTCGACGCGAAGAACGGCGCGCACAACACGTTCGTGCCCCGCGCGATCGCGACCGGCCGCTGCGACCTGCTGCAGGACGCGGAGGTGGTCGAGGTGCGCGACGGCACCGACCGCGCCGCCGTGACCGTGATGGCCGACGCCTCCACGGGCCCGGTCGAGCTGACCGTCGACGCCGAGGTCGTCGTCGTGTCCGCCGGGGCCGTCGAGACGCCGCGGCTGCTGCTGGCCTCCGGCATCGGCAACGAGTCGATGGGCCGCTGGCTGCACGACCACCGCTTCACGACCGTGCTGGGCCGCGTCGACTCCCCCGTGAAGCCCTACGTCGGCCCCGGCCACTCCGTGGCGACGCTCGACCACGTGCACGCGGACACGATCCCGTGGGGCGGCGGGGTGCTGGTCGACCTGATGAGCCTGCTGCCGCTGACCGCCGCCCTGAACCCCGAGCCGGGCACGCCCGCGTGGGGCGAGGGCCACAGCCGCTGGATGCGCGACGGCCGCCGGTTCGGCTTCGGCGTCTTCGGGATGGGGCAGGAGATCCCGCACGCCGGCTCGGGCGTGCGGCTGTCGCAGCTGCGCGACCGCTGGGGCCGGCCCGCCGCGTCGATGGCCAAGTTCCTGCACCCCGCCTCCGTCGAGGTCGAGCAGGGCATGGCGCGCGAGAGCGCCCGATGGCTGGAGGCCGCCGGTGCCCGCAACGTGCACCGCCAGGTCGGCACCGCCACCGCTTCGGCGGCCGGGGAGCACTCCTGCGGCACCGCGCGGATGGGCGACGACCCGGCCGAGAGCGCGACCGACCCGTTCGGGCGCCCCTGGGGCACCCGCCGCATCGTGGTCTGCGACTCCTCGCTGCACCCCACCAACGGCAGCGTCAACCCGACGCTGACCATCACGGCGAACGCCCTGCGCGTCGCCGAGCACCTCGTGTCCGACTGGCCGGCGACGGCCGCTCGCGCGAGGACCACCACCGGAAGGACCGCATGACCGACGCACAGCCCACCCCGACCTCCAGCCTCCCCTCGCGGCAGGCGCTGATCGTCCGCGGCGGCTGGGACGGCCACATGCCGGTGGAGACCACCGACTTCTTCGTGCCGTTCCTGGAGCAGCACGGCTTCTCGGTGCGCGTCGAGGAGTCCAACGCCGTCTACGCGGACGCCGACGTGATGGCCGGCGTCGACCTGATCGTGCAGGTCGTCACGATGTCGACGATCGAGAAGGACGCGCTGGCGGGCCTGATCGCCGCGGTGCGATCCGGCACCGGCATGGTCGGCTGGCACGGCGGCATCGCCGACTCCTACCGCGACAGCGCCGACTACCTGCAGCTGATCGGCGGCCAGTTCGCCCATCACGCGGCGATCGCCCCGGCGGACGAGCTGACCGGCGAGCAGTCCGACAACTACCAGGAGTACTCGACCGAGATCACCGAGCTCGGCCGCAGCCACCCCGTCACCGACGGCGTCGACGACTTCACGCTGACCACGGAGCAGTACTGGGTCCTGTCGGACGACTACAACGAGGTGCTGGCGACGACCACGCAGGCGAAGCGCGACTTCGACGCGTGGGACCGCCCCGTCACCTTCCCGGCCGTATGGACGCGCCACTGGGGCGAGGGCCGCATCGTCGTGTCGACCGCGGGCCACCGCCTGGAGATCGTGCAGCACCCGGCCGTTCGCCGCACGATCGAGCAGGGCATGCTCTGGGCCGCCCGCCCGGCACAGGCCTGACCGACCCTCGACCTCCGAGAAGGAGCAGCACGATGACCAGACCCGTCACCCTGTTCACCGGCCAGTGGGCCGACCTGCCGTTCGAGGAGGTGGCGCGCCTCGCCGGCGAGTGGGGCTACGACGGCCTCGAGATCGCGTCGTGGGGCGACCACCTGGACGTGGTCCGCGCCGCCGAGGACCCCGAGTACGTCGCGGACCGCAAGGCGATCCTGGAGAAGAACGGCCTGCAGGTCTACGCGATCTCGAACCACCTGCTGGGCCAGGCGGTGTGCGACTCCCCCATCGACGAGCGGCACCGCGACATACTGTCCGACCGCGTGTGGGGCGACGGCGACCCGGAGGGCGTGCGGCAGCGCGCGGCCGCCGAGATGATCACGACCGCGAAGGCCGCGAAGGCGATGGGCGTGAAGACGGTCACCGGCTTCACGGGCTCGTCGATCTGGCACGCCGTCGCGATGTTCCCGCCCGCCTCCGACGCGTTCGTCAAGAGGGGGTTCGACGACTTCGTCACGCGGTGGACGCCGATCCTCGACGCGTTCCAGGAGCAGGGCGTGCGGTTCGCGCTCGAGATCCACCCGACCGAGATCGCGTACGACTACTGGACCGCGAAGCGGGCGATGGAGGCGATCGACCACCCGGCCTTCGGGTTCAACTTCGACCCGTCGCACTTCGTGTGGCAGCAGCTGGACCCGTCGATGTTCCTGGTCGACTTCGCCGACAAGGTGTTCCACGTGCACTGCAAGGAGTCGGTGACGCACCTGGACGGCCGCAACGGCCGCCTGGGCAGCCACCTGCCCTGGGCGGACCCGCGCCGCGGCTGGGACTTCGTGTCGGTGGGCCACGGCGAGGTGCCGTGGGAGCGGATCTTCCGCACGCTGAACGCGATCGGCTACGACGGCCCGACCTCGGTCGAGTGGGAGGACGCCGGCATGGACCGCCTGCACGGGGCCCCCGAGGCGCTCGAGATCGTGCGGCGCCTGAACGCGATCCAGCCGCCCGCCGCCGCGTTCGACGCCGCCTTCTCGGCGCCGCGGTGAGCGACGGCTTCTTCCCCGAGCCCGGGGTCGCGCCGCTGCGCGGCGGCCCGACCCTGCGCTGGGGCGTGCTGGCGCCCGGCGCCATCGCCCGGGACTTCACCGCGACGGTGCACGCGAACACCGACCAGCGCGTCGTCGCGGTCGGGTCCCGCTCCGCCGAGCGCGCCGAGGCCTTCGCCGCCGACCACGGGGTGGAGCGCGCCCACGGCTCCTACGCGCGGCTGGTGGAGGACGACGGCGTGGACGTCGTCTACGTCGCTGCGCCGCACACCGAGCACCTGCCGCTGGCGCTGCTGGCGATCGAGGCGGGCAAGCACGTGCTGGTCGAGAAGCCGCTGGCGACCTCGGCCGAGGAGGGGCGGCGCATCGCCGACGCCGCGCGGGTGGCGGGCGTGTTCGCCGGCGAGGCCATGTGGACCCGGTACCTGCCCCACTCCGCGGTGCTGCGGCAGGTGATCGACCGGGGCGACCTGGGCGACGTGCGCCTGGCGACGGCCGACGTCGGCTGGGCGCTGGACGACGACCCGCCGCAGCGCATGACCGACCCGGCGCTGGCGGGCGGCACCGTGCTGGACGCGGGCGTCTACGGGTTCTGGTTCGCGCACTTCGCGATCGGCGCGGCGCGGTCGGTGCAGGCCGTCGGCACGGTGCTGCCCGGCGGCGTGGAGGACCAGGCGGTCGCGCTGCTGACCGGCGACGAGGGACGCGCCGCGTCCGTCGGCGTGACGATGGCGGGCACGAACACCGGGCTCGGCACCGTCGTCGGCACCGCCGGCACGGCCCGCTTCCTGGACCCGTTCGTCTTCCCCGCCCGTTTCGCGGTGCGCATCGGCGCGGACGAGCACGTCTGGCAGGACCCGACCGACCTGCGCGGCCGCGACGGGCTGGCCTGGCAGACGACCGCGGTCGCCCGCGCGATCGCGGACGGCCGCACCGACTCCCCCGAGCACCCGATCGCCGACGCGATCGCGGTGCTCACCACCATCGACGAGGTGCGCCGCCAGGTGCTGGGCACCCGGCAGGAGGACCGATGACCGACGAGGACGTGCCCGACTTCGACCGCTTCGACCACGACGACGCGTGGCGGGTCGGCAGCGCGCTGGTGCAGCGCTGCCGCGAGGAGGCGCTGCCGGTCGTGATCAGCATCACGCTGGGCGAGCAGCGCGTGTTCCACGTGGCGCTGCGCGGCGCCACCGCGGACAACGACTCCTGGGTCGACCGCAAGGCGCGGGTGGTGCGGCGGTGGAACCGGTCGTCGCTGGCGCTGGCGCAGCACTACGACGTGGACTCGAACCCCGGCTTCTACGAGGCCTTCGGGATCTCGAGAGTCGACTACGCGCCGGGCGAGGGCGCGGTGCCGATCCGGGTGCGCGGCGCGCTGGTCGGCGTGCTGGCGATCAGCGGCCTGGAGTCCGGCGGCGACCACGCGCTGGCGGTGGCCGGGCTGCAGGCGGGCAGGACGGGATCGGCGGCGCCGGTCCACGCGATCGACGACGAGGGAGCGGTGGCCTGATGGCGGTGCAGCAGCTGAACGTGGCGGTGATCGGGTACGCCTTCATGGGGCGCATCCACACGGCCGGGTGGGCGCAGGCGGCGAAGTTCTTCGGCACGCCCGCCCGCGTCACGCACGTGGTGGGGCGCAACGCGGAGAACGCGCGCGCCTTCGCGGACGACTTCGACGTGCCGAACGTGCTGACCGACTGGCGCGACGCGGTGGCGGACCCCGACATCCACGTGATCGACGTGTGCACGCCGGGCGACAGCCACGTGGACATCGCGATCGCTGCCCTCGCGGCGGGCAAGCACGTGCTGTGCGAGAAGCCGCTGGCGAACTCGGTGGAGGGCGCGGAGCGCATGGTCGCGGCGGCCGAGGCGGCGCGCGAGGCCGGCGTGCGCTCCATGGTCGGGTTCTCGTACCGGCGCGTGCCGGCGCTGGCCTACGCGAAGCGGCTGGTCGACGAGGGCCGCATCGGCGAGATCCGACACATCCGCGCCCTGTACCTGCAGGACTGGATCGCGGACCCGGAGTTCCCGCTGGTGTGGCGGCTGGACAAGGACGCGGCGGGCTCCGGCGCGCTCGGCGACGTGGGCGCGCACATCATCGACCTGGCGACCTTCCTGACGGGTCAGCGGCTGACGGGCGTCTCCGCGCTGACGGAGACGTTCGTGAAGACCCGGCCGAAGCTGGCGTCGCAGACCGGCGGGCTGACCGCCACCGGCTCCGAGGAGCGCGGCGAGGTCACCGTGGACGACGCGGCGGTGTGGATCGGCCGCACCGACGGCGGCGCGCTGGCGACCTTCGAGGCGACCCGGTTCGCCGTGGGCCGCAAGAACGCGATGCGCATCGAGCTGAACGGCTCGAAGGGCTCGGTCGCGTTCGACTTCGAGCGGATGAACGAGCTGGAGTTCTTCGACTTCACCGAGCCCGCCGTCGAGGGCGGGTTCCGCCGCATCCTCGTCACCGACCCCGACCACCCGTACGCCGGCGCCTGGTGGCCGCCCGGGCACGGGCTCGGCTACGAGCACACCTTCAACAACGAGGTCGCCGACTTCGCGGCGGCGATCACGGAGGGGCGCGACCCCGAGCCGTCGTTCGCGGAGGGCCTGGCCGTGCAGCGCGTGCTGCAGGCGGTGGAGGAGTCCGCGGCCCACGAGGCCCGCTGGACGACGCTGTAGCGCTTCCTCCCGCCCGCGGGGCCTGCGGGTGGGAGGCGTCCGACGAGCTCGTCGGTCGCGCCGTGGGCTCGAGGGCGCAGGGCGGGCCGGGAGTCGGCGCACGGGCGGTTCGGCGAGCTCGCTCCGTGTTCGAGGTGCTTGGCCTGTGCTCCGGGCAGCCCGTGGTGACGGATGCAGGCAGACGTGCCGAGTGGAGGACGAGAAGCGGCTTTCCGTCCTCCGTCCGGCATATCTTCCTGCAGACGACACCGCGCCCGTTGCTTCCGGCAGGTCCTGTCGCTTCGAGCAGCCCTTCCGGACGATCCCGGCTGCTCGAAGCGACAGGACCTGCTCGAAGCGACGCCCAGCGGCCGCCACTGCGAGCCGCGGCGACCGCACCCGCCTCCGTCCCGGCCCGCTCCGCGTCCTGCCACCCGCAGTCGACCTCCGGATGGCTGCCGCCCGGGGCGCCCATGCCACAGGACTCGGAAGCGGCGCGAACGCGAAGCGGCTGCTGCACCGCCTCGTGGCCGTGCAGCAGCCGCTGACCGCGTGGAGAAGGGTTACCAGGTGTCGGGCTTCGCGCCCTCCGGCACCGCGGCGGGGCGCTCGACGGTGGTGGTCAGCGTGACCACCGCGTGCTCGGCGCTCGAGCGGTTCAGCGCCGCCATGATCTCCAGCACGTGCTGCGCCAGCTCGCCGGAGGCGCGATGCGGCCGGTCGGTCGCGATGGCCTGCGCCATGTCGGCCAGGCCGTAGCCGCGCCCGGCGTCGGCGTAGCCCGCGTTCGGCTCCACCGGGCGCCACTCCCCCGTCTCCACCGTCCAGGCCTCGACCGGGTCGCTGAAGTTGTTCGGGTCGGGCACCGCGACGGTGCCCTGCGTGCCGTGCACCTCGAACAGCGGCACGCGGGTGGCCCACGTGTCGAACGAGAACGAGACCCGCGACACGGCGCCGGAGGCGTGCTCCAGGATGCCGCTGACCCCGGTGTCCACCGCCACCGGCACGGCGTCCCCCGCGCGCGGGCCGGTGCCGACGGTGCGCTCGCGGCCCGACCGGATGCTGACGCCGGACACCCGGACCACCGGGCCGAGCATCGTGACCAGGGCGGTCAGGTAGTAGGGCCCCATGTCGAGCAGGGGCCCGCCGCCCGGCTGGTAGTAGAAGAACGGGTTCGGGTGCCAGCGCTCGTGCCCCGGGGCGCTCCAGTGGGCGTCGGCGGTCAGCACCTCCCCGATCAGGCCGTCGTCGATCACCCGACGGGCGGTCTGCACGCCGGTGCCCAGCACCGTGTCGGGCGCGCTGCCGACGCGCAGCCCGTGCTCGGCCGCGACCCGCAGCAGGCGTGCGCCCTCCTCCGGGTCGAGCGCCAGGGGCTTCTCCGCGTAGACGTGCTTGCCCGACTCCAGCGCCGTGATCCCGACCTCCACGTGGGCGGCGGGGATGGTCAGGTTCAGCACGGCGTCGACGTCGTCCGAGGCGAGCAGCGCCTCCACGGTGCGGGACTCGATGCCCTGCTCCGCGGCGACCTCGGCCGCCCGCTCCTCGTTCAGGTCCGCCACCGCGACCAGGCGCAGGCCCGGCAGCGACGGCAGCGCCGCGAAGTACTGGGCGCTGATGACGCCCACGCCGATCACGCCGATGCGCAGGGGTTCGGTCATGTCAGAGGGTCCTCTCGGTCGGGTCCCACTCGGCGGGCAGCGGGGCCGGCGCGGTGACGCGGCTCTCCACCGCCACCCGGGTGCCGGTCTCCGCCGCGGTCGCGGCGGCGAGCATCACGTCGAGCACGTGCGCCGCCAGCGCGCCGGAGGCCCGCTCGGGCACGCCCGCCCGGATCGCGCGGGCCAGCTCGAGCACGCCGAGGCCGCGCGAGAAGGTCGTGCCCTGCTCCGCGATCACCTCGGGCTCGGGCTTGTCGTGGCCCGTGACGCCGCGCCAGGACTCGAGCGTCCAGAGGGTCGAGGCGCCCTCGAACATGTTGGGGTCGGGCAGCACGATCGTGCCCTCGGGACCGGTGACCTCGAACATGCCGGCCCGCGGCAGGGGCGACTCGAACGAGAAGGTGCACTGCGCGGACGCGCCGCCCTCGAACTCGAGCAGCAGCGCGGAGTGCGTCGGGACGGTGGCCTCGAAGGTCGTGCCGGCGCGCGGGCCGGACTCGACGGTGCGCTGCGGGCGCCCGATCGAGCCCACGGCGGCCACGCCGACGACCGGTCCGAAGATCGTCACGAGCGTCGACAGGTAGTAGGGCCCCAGGTCGAGCAGCGGCCCGCCGCCGGCCTGGAACAGGAACTCCGGCGCCGGGTGCCAGCGGTCCGGGCCGGGGTTCAGCACCATCGTGGTGGCCGACTTCGGCTCGCCGATGCGGCCCTCCGCGATCGCGCGGAACGCGGTCTGCAGGCCGGCGCCCAGCAGGGTGTCGGGCGCGACGGCGACGCGCACGCCCGCGGCCTCGGCGGCCTCGAGCACGCGGCGCGCGTCCTCGGCGCTCGTGGCGATCGGCTTCTCGCTCCACACGTGCTTGCCCGCGGCGATGATGGCCAGGTCGACCTCCGCGTGCACCGACGGCAGCGTCAGGTTGACCACGATCTCCACGCCGTCGTCGGCCAGCAGCTGCTCGACGCTGCCGGAGGCCGGCACGCCGAACTCCTCCGCCCGCGACTTCGCCCGGTCGAGGTCGATGTCGGCGACGAAGCGCACGTCCAGGTCGGGGAACCTCGTCAGGTTGCCCAGGTACTGCGCGCTGATGACGCCGGCGCCGATGACGCCGACGCCGACCGTCCCGGTGCCCGCCATCAGTCGGCGGTCCCGGCCTGCTCGCCGCGCTCGTCCGCGGCGAGCACGTAGGCCATCGACTCGGCGAGGCCGTCGAACACGTCGCCGCGGTAGGCGTCGAACTCCAGCACGCGCACCGCGCCGGGCGCGGCCGCGAGCACCGCGGGGATGTTCATCGACCCCTGCCCGGCCGGCATCTGCGCCTCCGTCTCGCGGGTCTTCGGGCCGTCCTTCACGTGGATGAAGCGCACCCGCTCCTCCAGGTGGGTCAGCACGTCCACGGCGGAGGCACCGCCGACCTCGACCCAGTAGGTGTCGATCTCCAGGATCACGGCCGGGTCCAGCTGGGCGGCGAACGCCTCCAGCGCCGGCACGGTGACGACCTGGTTCTCCAGCTCGAACCAGTGGTTGTGGTACCCGAGCGTCAGGCCCGCCTCGCCGGCCAGGGCCGCGGTCTCGTTGACCTTCTCGGCCAGCCGCTTCACGCCGTCGGAGCTCGTCCAGATCTCGGGGTCGGTGTGCGGGTCGATCAGGAAGTCGACGCCGATCGTCCTCGCCGCGTCGAACGCCCGCTGCGGGTCGTCCATCGCGAGCACCGGCGCGTGGGCGCTGGGCGCCACCAGGCCGGCCCGGTCCAGGGCGACGCGGTACTCGTCCGCGCGGTCCACGAAGCCGTACGGCTCCACGGCCTGGAAGCCGATGTCCGCGAGCCGCGCGAGCGACCCGTCGAGATCCTGCGCGATCGCATCGCGCACCGAGTAGAGCTGGACGGACAGGGGTCCTCGCGGCATGAGCGCTCCTTCGCGCGACGGGGTCGCTCCCCCTCGCGCGGAAGAGCAGTACCCGCCCAGTCTGCCACCCTTGTTGTGCGGCGCAACAATCTCCGGCGGGGCCGGTCGCGATGCCCGGGCGTCCGCGCGTGCGGGAGGATCGGGCCGTGCCGGTGGTCTGGGTCCTCGCCGCCTCCGTGCTGTTCGGCACCACGGGGACGGCGCGCCAGCTGGGGCTGCCCGACGCCGACCCGGCCGTGGTCGGGGCGCTGCGACTGGCGGTCGGCGGGCTGCTGCTGGGCCTGCTCGCGCTCCCCCGCCTCCTGCGGCTGCGCGGGTCCGGCGCCCGGACGCCCGGACGGGTCGCCCTGCTGCTGGCCGTCGGCGCGGCGGGGGTGGTCGCATACCAGCCGACCTTCTTCGCCGGCGTCGGCGCGAACAGCGTGCCGGTCGGCACCCTGGTCGCACTCGGGTCCGCACCGGTGTTCACGGGCCTGCTGGCGTGGGCGCTGCAGCGCCGCCGCCCCGCCGGGCGGTGGTTCGCCTGCACCGCGGTCGCCGTGCTGGGCGTGGTGCTGCTGAGCGGGCTGCTCGACGGCGCCGCGGCGCGCGAGGTCTCCGTCGGCGGCCTGCTCGCCTCGCTCGGCGCGGGGCTGGCCTACGCGGTCTACACGCTGGCGGTGAAGGGCCTGCTGGACCGCGGCTGGGACACGGCCGCCTCGGTGGGCGCGGTCTTCGGCCTGGCCGGGCTGCTCAGCGTGGTCGAGCTGCCCCTGCTGGGCGGCGGACCGCCCTCCTCCCCCGCCGCGGTCGCCGCCGTCGTCTGGCTGGGCGTGATGACCGTGACGGTCGCCTACCTGCTGTTCGCCCGGGGCCTGCAGCGCCTGCCGGCCGCAACGGTCGCCACGATCACGCTGGCGGAGCCGGTGACCGCCGCGGTGCTGGGCGTGCTGCTGCTCGGGGAGGCGATGAGCGTGCATGCCCTGGTCGGCGCGGGGCTGCTGGTGCTCGCGCTGGCGCTGCTCGGCCTGCCGGGACGGCGACGGAGGGCCCGCGGCGTCGTGCCCGCGGGTGCCGCTGCCGGCGAGCCGCCGCTGTAGCCGCTGCCTCTCGGCCCGTGCGCCGGGATCTGGTCGCAGCGACCCGGGAAGCGGTCGGGCGCACGCTCACGAAGGTCGAGGCTCCAGATGGGAGCCGGGACGGCGACCGCCGGAGCCGAGGTCGACGCGCCGGCGAACAGGTTGAGGATCTACTGGTCAGCCGCCGTTCTGCACGAATCGAGTGTCGGTGGCCCGTGGTGTGATGCAGGCATGCGGGAAGCCCCGGAACTGACCGCCGCGCTCGTCGCGGTGCGATCGATCACGGCGCACTTCCACACGGCCACCGATGGTCAGCTGCTCGCCGACACCCGGGCGATCGAGGCGCTGGGTCGTGTGGTGGACGGGCTCCGGCTCGGAGCCGCCGCGCAGGTCGAAGCGCGGTCCGGGAAGCGTCTGGGCGAGGAGTCGCTGGCGTTCCGGCACGGTGCCCGCGACGGGGTGGAGCTGGTCGAGGACCTCACGGGGGTCTCGTACGCGACGGCGCGGATGCGGGTCGGGCTCGGGTCCGCGCTGGCGCCCGTGGTCTCGATCACCGGGGAGCTGCTGCCGGGTCGGTACCCGGCCCTGTCCGACGCGGTCGCAGCCGGGGAGGTCGGCATCGAATCCGCGCGGGTGATCGTCAACACGGTCGTGTCGATCCGCCGCCGCGCCGACCCCGACCTGCTCTCCGCGATGGCCGAGGCGCTCGCCGACACGGCCCGACACACCGGGGTCGAGGTCGTGCGGGACGTGGCGGAGCACTGGGCGCTCGCCCTCGACCCCGACGGGGCCGAGCCGAAGGAGCGCTTCCAGCGCCGGAAGCGGGCGCTGAAGATCGGGCGCACGCTCGCGGACGGCACCACCACCGTCTCCCTCGTGGTCACGCCCGAGCACCTGGCGCTGTTGAAGGAGCTGCTGCAGTCCCGCCGCCGGAGCACCCTGATGCTCCGCACCGCCCCCGGTGGCGACGACTCCGACTCGACCGATCCCGAATGGCAGGAGGAGTCCGGACCCGACGGCGGAGAGCCGCGCCCCAGGACTCAGCAGGACTACGACACGGTCTTCGACGCCATCACCCTGGCCACGAGCATCGAGCAGGCCTCAGGCGCGGTCACTCACGAGACCGTGGTGACGATCACCGCCGCCGAGCTGGAAGCCCGCGGAGGGCAGGGCTGGACCGCAGGCGTGCTCGCCGGGATCCCCGTCCCGGTCATCGAGCGACGCGCCTGCACGGGCGGAGTCCGCCTGCTGGTCATCGGTGCCGACGGCGAGGCGCTGCACCTCGGCCGGTCCCGCCGGCTGTTCAGCCCGCAGCAGAAGAAGGCCCTGACCGTCGCGGCCGGCTGGCGCTGCCAGTACCCCGGATGCACGACCCCCGCTCCGTTCCTGGAAGCGCATCACGCGAAGTGGTTCTCCCGCGACGCGGGACCCACCGACGTAGGGAACGGTGTGATGCTCTGCTCCTTCCACCACCACCTGATCCACGCGACGACCGGGCGGGTCGAGATCCGCCAGCACGCCGGCGATCTGTTCTTCGTCCCGAAGTCCTGGCGCGGCGAGTACCGCGAGCACCAGCGACGGCAACGCGGCCCCACGACGGACCCGCGCCTCGCGACGCTCCGAAGACGACACGACCCGGCCAGGAATCCTTTCCTCGGCTGACCGATCACCCGCCGGCTCGACCGTCGAGGAGATCAGATCCGCAGCGGCCTCGGCGGCGCCGTGGTGGCGCGCTCCATCAACCGCGTCGCCATCATCACGTGTGCGCTGCGCAGCTCGCGGGCGTCGAGCAGCGCCAGCAGCATCGCCACCGCTTCGCTGCCGAGCTGCTGCATCGACTGGCGCACCGTGGTCAGCGGGGGCTCGGAGCGCGCCGCCTCGGGCACGTCGTCGAACCCGATGACGGAGAGGTCGCGCGGCACGGACACGCCCCGGTCCCTGGCCGTCTGCAGGGTCGCGAGCGCCGACAGATCGTTCCCGGCGAAGATCGCGGTCGGCCGGGTCGGCAGGTCCAGCAGCGCTCCTGCCGCCTCCCGACTCGCCCGGTGCTCGTAGGCGCCGACACGCACCAGGGTCTGGTCGTACGGGATGCCGGCGTCCTCCAGCGCGCGCCGGTAGCCGGCCTCCCGCAGCACGGCGGAGCGCAGG
>JAKONM010000060.1 GCA_022701925.1 Microbacteriaceae bacterium | reverse complement strand
GGTGCGCGCCGTCG
Source organism: Microbacteriaceae bacterium (assembly GCA_022701925.1). Lineage (GTDB taxonomy): Bacteria > Actinomycetota > Actinomycetes > Actinomycetales > Microbacteriaceae > Amnibacterium. The sequence goes on along the minus strand of JAKONM010000060.1, from coordinate 3,233 downwards.
TCGACCAGCTCCCGCTCTCCGCGCACCCGATGGATGTGGTGCGCACCGCCGTCAGCGCCCTGGGAGCCCTCGACCCCGACGCCGCCACCAGCACCGCGGAGGCGGAGCTCGCCAAGGCCGAGCGGCTCTTCGCGGCCCTGCCCGCCGTCGTCGCGCTGGCGCAGCGGCGGGCCCGCGGGCTCGACGTCGTCTCCCCGCGCGACGACCTCGGGTACGCCGCCAACTTCCTCTGGACCACCTTCGGCGAGGAGCCCGACCCGCGCGTGGTGCGCGCGTTCGAGGTGTCGCTGGTGCTGTACGCGGAGCACTCCTTCAACGCCTCGACGTTCACCGCGCGGGTGGTCGCCTCCACGCTGTCCGACCTGCACTCCGCCGTCACCGCGGCGGTGGGCGCGCTGAAGGGCCCGCTGCACGGCGGCGCCAACGAGGCGGTCTGGGAGGTCTTCGAGGAGATCGGCCCGGGCGAGGGCGCGCCGCAGCGGGCGGGGGCGTGGCTCGATCGGGCGCTGGCCGAGCACCGCAGGGTCATGGGCTTCGGCCACCGCGTGTACCGCTCGGGCGACTCCCGGGTCCCGACCATGCACGCCGCGCTCGTCGAGCTCGCCGGGCAGCTGGGCCGCCAGGACGTGCTCGACCTCTACGACGCCCTCGAGGCGGCGATGGCCTCCGCCAAGGGCATCGCGCCGAACCTCGACTACCCCTCCGGCCCGGCCTACCACCTCATGGGGTTCGACACGGCGCTGTTCACGCCGATCTTCGTGGCTGCGCGCGTGACCGGGTGGACGGCCCACATCATGGAGCAGCGCGCAGCGAACTCCCTGATCAGGCCCCTGTCGTCCTACGACGGACCGGCCGAGCGCCACCTGCCCTGAGCGCCCGACGGTGTCGACGGGGCGCCGCGCGTGCGTCGCGGCCAGCACCGCCCCGTGGTCGTCACCGTGCCCGACCGGAGGGAGCCGTCGCTCCAGGCCGGGTGCGTGCGCTGGGCCCCGACGGGCACCGCGGCACGAGGGCGGGTAGGCACGACCCTCATGAGCAGCGACCACACCCCGATCGACCACCGCCGCGCCGTCGTCATCGGCGCTGGACCGGGACTGGGCGCAGGCGTCGCCCGCCGGTTCGCCCGCGAGGGCTTCTCGGTCACCCTGGTCGCCCGCACCCAGGAGACCCTCGACGCCGTCGCCGGCGAGCTGCGCGCGGCGGGCGCCACCGTCGACACGGTCACGGCCGACGCCGGGGACCCCGCCGCGTTCCGCGCGGCGCTCGAGGGCCTCGCCGAGGAGGCTGCGCCCGGCGTCGTCGTCTACAACGTCGGCCTGGTGGTCAGCGACGGGCTGCTGACCAGCGACGAGGCCCACCTCGTCCACGCACTGACGGTCGACGTCGTGGGCGCGCTCACCGCGGCCCAGGTGCTCACGCCGGCCATGCGCGAGGCGGGTCGCGGCACCTTCCTGGTCACCGGCGGAGGCCCGGCCCTGTACCCGGACCCGGAGCACGGCACCCTCACGATCGGGAAGTCCGCGCTGCGCGCCGCCGTCACCGTGCTGCACGAGGAGCTGGCCGGTGACGGCGTCCACGTCGCCAGCGTCACGGTCGTCGGCGTCATCGCACCGGGGACGGCGCTCGACCCCGACGTCCTCGCCGAGGAGTACTGGCGGCTGCACGCCCAGCCGCACGGCGAGTGGGCCGTCGACGTGGTGGTCGACGGCCGCTGACGCGCCGCCCCGGCTCGCGGTGAGCCGGGGCGGTGGAGGGGCATCAGGTCAGCGCGTCCTTGATCTTGCCGGCGACCGTCTTGGCGCCGGTCGCCGCGGCGCCGCCCGCGGTGCCGGGGGCGCCGGGGCCCTGGTCGCCGTCGTAGGTGGCGAACAGCTTCGGGTCGGGCGGGGGCAGCAGCCCGTCGTCGTCCGTGAGGGCCGCCGGGGCGGGCAGGTACTGGATCTCCTGGTCGCCCACGAGGGCGGGGCCGCTGGCCCAGCGACCCTCGGCGGCGCGGCTGGGCTCGGTGCGGAACGACCAGAAGGTGTGGTCGTGCACCTTGTCCTCCTCGGCGCCGTGGGAGTCCTCAAGGGGGGAGTCCGAGAGGCCGTCGTGGTTGAGGTTCTGGATGCCCAGCAGCCACTGCTGCTGGTGGAAGGTGTCGCGGGCGAGGTTGAACTGCAGCATCGCCCTCACGCCCGGGTCGTCGGTCATGCCGTAGATGCGGGAGGTCTGCAGGCGGCTCTGGGCCTCGGCGGAGACGTTGGAGCGGAAGTCGGCCAGCAGGTTGCCGGAGGCGACGATGTAGCCCGCCTGCCAGGGGATGCCCTGGCTGTTGAAGGGCAGCGCACCGCCGCCGCCGATGATGGCGTGCTGCGGGTTCATGCCGCCGAGGATCGCGCCGAGCACGGGGTTGGCGGCGACGGCCTTCTCGGTGGTCTCGGCGGGAGCGCCCTCCAGCAGGCGGGCGACCATGGTCGAGAGCATCTCGACGTGACCGATCTCCTCGGTCCCGATGTCCATGATCATGTCCTTGTACTTGCCGGGCATGCGGCAGTTGAAGCCCTGGAACAGGTACTGCATCATCACGGTCATCTCGCCGAACTGGCCGCCGATGAGCTCCTGCATCTTCATGGCGAGCACGGCGTCGGGAGCGTCCGGCTTGCTGGTGAACTGCAGGTGCGGGTCGTAGCGGAACACGGGTGACCTCCGTCGGTCGGGGTGCTGCTGGCGCGCGGGCTCGGCGCCGGGTCGTGCGATGTGACTGCGGTGGGGACCGCGGGTGGTGCTGCGGGTGGTGCTGTCAGCGCGCGGTGCGCACGGCGCCGGTGCGCGCGTCGTCGCCCTCGACCTCGCGGGCCAGCAGCCCCGAGCCGAGCGCCCACAGGGCGGAGCCGGCGATCGCGACGTAGACCCCGACCTGGGCGACGAGGTCGTCGCCGCGCTCGAGGCCGCCCATCGGCTGGACGGCGAAGGCCACGAACTGGACGGTCGCCGCGAGGCCGGCCGCCATCGAGACCAGCGTGAGGCCGCGGTGCTGGCCGCGGCGGGCCCGCGACGCGGCGTAGAGCATCGCCAGGAGCAGGCCGAGGGCCAGGTAGGCGGTGAAGGGGACGAGGGAGTCGGTGGCGTAGCCGGTGCGGGGGTCGGCGTCGCCGGCCGGGTCGACCCAGTCCATGAAGGGCGCGACGTTGAGGACGACGACGCCGAGCGCCGCGACCGCGAGGCCGGCCTTGCCGGCGCGGCGGTCGTCG
>JAKONM010000055.1 GCA_022701925.1 Microbacteriaceae bacterium | reverse complement strand
AGCGCCTGGTCGACGGCTGGATCGTCGAGGCCATGCTGGAGCGCGCGCAGGCGCTCGCCCCCGCCGCGGTCGCCGCCGACCTCGCGGCGGTGCGCGAGGGCATCGCCCGCCAGGGCCGCTTCTTCGCCGAGTCCGCCACCGAGGCGCTCGCCGGCTCCCGCGCCGCTCGCTCGCTGGCCCGCCGTCGGCTGCGGCGCCGCGCCTGGCCGATCGGCGCCGACTACGAGCCGCGGGCGCAGACCGCCGCCGCGCTCAGCACCCTCTTCGGCGACGACCGCGCGTGGGCGGACGTCATCGACCGGCGCATCGACGCGCTGCCCGGCCTGCGCGGCCTCGGCCTGGTAGGCGGCACGGTCGCCCGTCCGGGTCGGCGCCCGCTCCGAACCCATCGCACGGCGTCGACCCGACGACGCCTCCCCGGCAAGGAAGTGGTCTGACTCACCATGGCTTTCGACATCGACACCTTCGCGGAGACCAGCACCCCGGTCGAGTGGGGCGACCTCGACCTGGACGCGTTCCGCACCGATCCGCTGCCCGAGTCGACGCTCCGCGTCCTCCGCTACATGTGCGACGTCGAGTACCACACCGTCTGCTACCTGCGGGACATGCTCGTCACGCCCTCGCACGGCGACGGCGAGGTCTCCACGTTCATGACCATGTGGAACCGCGAGGAGTACTGGCACGGCGAGGCCCTGGCCGCGGTGCTGAAGGTGCACGGCATCGAGGTCGAGTACGACCAGCTGAAGGCGAAGCGCATCAAGCTGGGCTGGCGCGACCGCATCGACCCGATCAAGCAGTCGATCTACGGGAACATCGTCGGCAAGGACTTCGTCGCCACCCACATGTCCTGGGGCAGCGTGAACGAGCGCGGCGCCGCCGCGGCCTACCGCCGCCTGGCCCGCCTCGAGCCGCACACCGCGCTGGCACCGCTGCTGCAGCGCATCGCGGCGCAGGAGGCGCGGCACATCGCCTTCTACACGACCCAGGCGGTCAAGCGGCTCGAGGCCAGCGGGCTCGCCCGCAAGTTCACCCGCTTCGCCCTCTCGAAGGTGTGGGGCCCGGTCGGCTCCACGATCTCGTCGGAGGAGGAGGTGCGCTTCGTCATGGGCCACCTCTTCGACGGCGAGGACGGCCTGCGCGACGTCCGCAAGATGGACGAGGCGATCGCGAAGCTGCCCGGCATGGCCGGCCTGAAGATCAACGAGGCCGCCTTCCGCGCCCGCGGCCTCTACGCGGACCTCCCCGCCGCCTGACCCGCCCGCCGCGGGGCCTCCTGCGGTCCTCAGGTGCTCTTGCGGCGGCACGGGCTGCCACAAGAGCACCTGACGACCGCACGGGCCAGGCCTCCCTTCGGACTGCCGCCGTCGGAACCGCTCCTCCACAGACGCGGATCGCACGATTCGCGATTCCGATGCACCCTCGGGCGAGACCCACGGGGCGTGGTCGTGCACCCTCTCAGGCGTGCACGTCGCCACCGCCCTTGCCGATCCATGGCGCTCGGAGATCATCGTCGTGCGCGGCGGGTCCCGCACCGACGGTGAGCGGAGCGCGATCCGCCGCGATCTCGGCAGGGGCCTGCTGCTGCGGCTCGCCCACGGCGCCTACGTGGAACGGGCGGGGTTCGAGGCGCTGAGCCCCGAGGACCAGCACGTGGTCCGGATGCGGGCGATCACCGCGCTCTCCGACCGGCCGGTCGTCTTCTCCCACTGGTCGGCCGCGGTGGTGCACGGGCTGCCGGTGCTGCGCAGTCGGATCGGCAGCGTGCACACGACGGTCCCGACAGCGGGGTCGCGCTCGCGCACGGCGGTCACGGGTCATGTGTTCCCCCTTCGGGATCAGCAGGTCGTGGCGGTGCACGGGCTGCTGCTCACCGGGCCGGAGCGGACCGTCGTCGACCTGGCGGGTGCCGGTTCGTTCGAGGAGGGGGTGATGGCCGCCGACGGCCTGCTCCTGCTCGGGGTGCCCAGAGCGGCGCTCGAACTCGCCGCGGACCTGGCCGGACCCCGACGTTCCGCGTCGCGGATGCGGGACGTGGTCGCGTTCGCGCACCCCGGCGCGGAGTCCGCCGCGGAGTCGCGGTTCCGCGTCACCGCCGTGCGCCTCGGCCTCGAGCCGCCGGCGCTGCAGCATCCGGTCGCTCTGGCGGACGGTTCGACCGCGTTCGTCGACGCCCTCCTCGAACGTCACGGAGTCGGAGTCGGGGTCGAGGTCGACGGCGACCGCAAGTACCTCGATCCGAGCATGGCGCCGGCAGGGGCCGCCCGCGCGGTGCTCGACGAGAAGCGGCGGGAGGACGAGGTGCGCCTGCACCTCGAGGGGCTCGTGCGCGTCGGCTGGGTGCAGGCGGGCAGCACCGCGCTGCTGCAGGGTCTGCTCGCGCGCGTCGGAGTCACCCCTCCTCGTCCCCGCGCGACCCGCGCCGACTACGCCGCGGCAGCAGCATCTGCACGTCCGCGCTTCCGCGCACGCCGCCGGCGCTGAAAAGGATGAAGACACCTGGTGCGGTCATCCGGTGCTGATGCGGCGGCACGTGCCACTGCATCAGCACCTGACGACCGCATCAGCGGAGCAGGGGGCGGGCGGCCACCTCGAAGCGCTGCTCGATGCCCAGCTCGGTCAGCTCGGCGTCGGTCAGCATGCGGCTGCGGATCAGGAATCGCTTGCCCTCCGGCGCCTCGGCGGAGAAGCCGCTGCCGCGGCCGTCGACCAGGTCGATCGTCAGGTGCGTGAAGCGCCACAGCTCGTACTGCGACGCGGACATCCAGACGGCGACGGGGTCGATGCCGTCCACGGCCAGGTCGCCCAGGTGCACGTCTGACGCGCCCGTGCGGAACATGCCGACCGGGTAGCACATGGGGGAGGAGCCGTCGCAGCAGCCGCCGGACTGATGGAACATCAGCGGCCCGTGCCGCGCGGCGAGCACGCGCAGCATGTCGGAGGCGGCGGGGGTGACGTCGATCTTGGACGCGGTCATCGCGCTCCTGTCGGGGAGGGGCCGGCACGCGGACGACGCTCGCGCACGCCGACTCGGCGGATGAGGTGGATGGAGGGGCGGGGAGGGAGCGGACCCGCCGCGGCGGCTGCTGCCCCCCCCCCGACCCGATGGAGGAGGCCCGGGAGGACGAGCACGGAACAGCCCGCGCCCGACCTCTCGGAATCCCGTCGACGGCGAGGCGGCCGCCGAAGGCGCCGCCCCCGGCAGGCGCTTCCGGAGGCCCGTCCAGGGCCTCCGGAAGCGCACCGCCTTCGATCGCGTGCGGATCGAAGGCCGTGGGCTCAGAAGAACCCCATGGGCCCGTCCGCGTAGGAGACGAGCAGGTTCTTCGTCTGCTGGTAGTGGTCGAGCATCACCTTGTGGTTCTCGCGGCCGATGCCCGACTGCTTGTAGCCGCCGAACGCGGCGTGCGCCGGGTACTGGTGGTAGGTGTTGCACCACACGCGGCCGGCCTCGATGGCCCGACCGGCCCGGTACAGCTGCGACCCGTCGCGGCTCCAGACTCCGGCGCCGAGGCCATACAGGGTGTCGTTGGCGATGGAGATCGCGTCGTCGAACCCGTCGAACGACGTCAGCGCGAGCACGGGCCCGAAGATCTCCTCCTGGAAGATCCGCATGTCGTTGGTGCCCTCGAACACCGTCGGCTGCACGTAGTAGCCCTCGGTCAGGTCGCCGCCGAGGTCGGCGCGCTCGCCGCCGGTCAGCAGCTTCGCCCCGCCCTGCTTGCCGATGTCCATGTACGACAGGATCTTCTCCAGCTGGTCGTTGGAGGCCTGCGCGCCGATCATCGTGGAGACGTCCAGCGGGTTCCCCTGCTTGATCCGCTTGACCCGTTCGACGCCGTCGCCCACGAAGCCGTCGTAGATGCGCTTCGACACGAGCGCCCGCGACGGGCAGGTGCACACCTCGCCCTGGTTGAGGGCGAACATGGTGAAGCCCTCCTGCGCCTTCTCGTAGAAGTCGTCCTTCGCGCTCGCGACGTCGTCGAAGAAGATGTTCGGGCTCTTGCCGCCCAGCTCGAGCGTGACCGGGATCAGGTTCTCGCTGGCGTACTGCATGATCAGCCGGCCGGTGGTGGTCTCCCCGG
>JAKONM010000035.1 GCA_022701925.1 Microbacteriaceae bacterium | reverse complement strand
CCGGGGCCGCGACCGCGACCCCCGCCTGGAGGTGGTGGCGCTCGCCGGCGCCGTCCTCGCCGTCGGGGAGCTGACCGCCTTCGCCGTCGTGGCACAGCTCCTGGCGACGGCCCCCTGGGTGGAGGTGGTGGTCGGCGCGACCCGCGTGACCTGCTTCTGCCTGTTCGCCACCGCGGCCCTCAGCCCCGCTGTCCCCCGCTCCGAGGCCTCGCCGTCGCTGCGCGGCTCGCAGGTCACCGTCGTGGGCGTGCTGCTGTCAGCGGTCGCGCTGGTCGGCGCCGAGCGCGTCCACCTCGTCGGGCCGCTGCCCGCGGCCGCGTCGGCGCTGCTGGCCGTGGCGGTGCTCGGGGCGGGCGTGCGGCTGGTGCAGCTGAGCGCCGAGATCGGGGGTCTCGCCGACGCGCGCCGCCAGATGGCGCACGACGACCTCACCGGCGTGCTGAACCGCCGCGGGCTCACGGCCGCCGTGCGCGCGCGCCTGGAGCTCGGCGGGCACCGCACCGCCCTGGTGCTCGTCGACCTCGACGCCTTCAAGGGGGTCAACGACCGCTGCGGCAACGCCGTGGGCGACGAGGTGCTGCGGGTGGTGGCCCGCCGCCTGGAGCGCACCGCGCGGCTGGGGTCGGTCGCCCGCCTGGGTGCTGACGAGTTCGCCCTGCTCCTGTCCGACGCCGACGAGGAGGCCGCCGCCGGCCTCGCGGCGCGCGCCCTGGAGGCGGTGGGGGCGCCGATCACCGTGGGCGACCGCCAGCTGCGGATCGGTGCCAGCGCCGGGGTCGCCACCGCGGCCACCACCACCGCAGCCGGGGGCGCCGGCGGCGGTGGGGAGGAGCTGCTGCGCCGCGCGGACCTCGCGCTGCACCGGGCCAAGTCCTCCGGCGGCTGCGCCGTCTACGACGAGGCCCTCGACGCCGCCGCGCGGCTGCGCGAGCGGCTCCTGGACGACCTGCGCACCGTCCTCACCTCCCCCGGGGGTCGTGCGGGCCGCGTGGTCAGCCACTACCAGCCCCAGGTCGACGCGGACGGCACCGTCAGCGGCGTCGAGGCCCTCGTGCGGTGGGAGCACCCCGAGCTGGGCCTGCTGCAGCCCTTCGCCTTCATCGACCTCGCCGAGGAGCACGGCCTGCTGCCGGGCCTGACCGAGCAGGTGCTGCGGCAGGCGGTCGAGCAGACCGCGCGCTGGCGGGCGCTCGGGCACCCGCTGCGGGTGGCGGTGAACCTGTCGGCGAGCTGCCTGGACTGGCCCCGCCTGCTCGACGTCGTCGACGACGTGCTGGCCACCCGCCTGCTGCCCCCCGACGCGCTGGTCCTCGAGGTCACCGAGACCGGCCTGGTCAGCGAGGCCGCCGACGGCCTCCAGGTCGCGGCGCAGCTCGTGGCCCGCGGCGTGGAGCTGTCCATCGACGACTACGGCACCGGGTACTCCTCCCTGGCGCACCTGAACCACCTGCCCGCGCGCGAGCTGAAGCTCGACCGCGCCTTCACGCGGCAGCTGCTGGACGACGAGCGCACCGAGACCATCGTGCGCGCCACCATCGCCCTCGCCCACGACCTGGGGATGCGCCTGGTGGCCGAGGGCGTGGAGGACGAGGCGACCCTGCTGGCCATCACGGCGATCGGCTGCGACGTCACCCAGGGCTACTGGCACAGCCGGCCGCTGCCCGCGGACGAGCTCACCGGCTGGCTGGCCCGGCGCACCGCAGGGGCGATCACCGGCTGACGGGCGCACGCTGGCGGGGTGAGCGCAGGAGCGACGCCCTCGACCGACAGCCCCAGCGGCCACGGCGGCCCCGGCCTCGCCAGGACGGTCTCCGGGCGCCTGCTGTTCCTCTTCATCCTCGGCGACGTGCTGGGCGCCGGCGTCTACGTGCTGGTGGGCGAGGTGGCCGGGGCCTCCGGCGGGGCGGTCTGGGTGCCGCTGCTGCTGGCCCTGGGCCTGGCGCTGCTGACCGCGGCGTCCTACGCCGAGCTCGCCACCAAGCACCCGCGCGCCGGCGGCGCCGCGGTGTACACGACCCGGGCCTTCGGCCCGCTGGTCGGCTTCGTCGTGGGGTTCTGCATGCTCGCGGCCGGGGTCGTGTCGGTGGCCGCGCTGGCCCGCGCCTTCGGCGGCGACTACCTCGCGGCGTTCGTCGACCTGCCGGTGGTGCCGGTCGCCGTGGTGTTCCTCGCGGCGCTGGCCGCCCTCAACGCCCGCGGCATCCGCGACTCGCTGCGGGCCAACGTCGTGATGACCTGCATCGAGGTCGGGGGGCTGCTCCTCGTCGTCGTCCTCGGCGTGGTGGTGCTGGCCCGCGACGGCGGCGACGCCTCGCGGCTGACGTCGCTGGGCACGCCCGAGGCCGGGCCCGTCGCCGCCGTGCTCGCCGGCAGCGTGCTGGCGTTCTACTCCTTCGTGGGGTTCGAGACCTCGGTGAACGTGGCCGAGGAGGTCCGCGACCCGCGCCGCAGCTACCCGCGCGCGCTGTTCGTGGCGCTGGCCGCTGCCGGCGTCGTCTACCTGGCCGTCGGCGTGGTGGCGAGCCTCGTCGTGCCCACCGACGTGCTCGCCGGCTCCAGCGGGCCCCTGCTCGAGGTGGTGCGCGAGGCGGGGGTCGTGCCGCCG
>JAKONM010000053.1 GCA_022701925.1 Microbacteriaceae bacterium | reverse complement strand
CCGCCCCGTCCAGGTCGACGTCGTCGTCCAGCACCTCGTCGTCGTCCAGGACGTCCTCGTCCTCGTCGTCGTCGAGGTCGTCCTCGTCGTCGTCCGCGGCGCCCGCCGGGTGGGCCCGCCGCCATTCGGCCAGCCGCTCCTCCCAGGCCACCCAGGGCGGCGCGACCAGCGCGCCCTCACCCGGCAGCAGCTGCAGCTCGAGCACCGTCGGCTCCAAGTCGGGCAGCGCCGAGGTCGACACCGTCCAGAACCATCCGGGATAGCCGGGCTGCGTCGTGGCGAAGCGCAGGTCGATGACACCGGGCGCGGGGATGGAGGCGTCGACCAGCGGGCCCACCGCCCCGGGGTCGACGACCTCGGCCAGCGCGGCCAGCGCCAGCGCGACCCGCTCCTCGTCCGTCATGCCCGCGCGCGTCACGCGTCGAAGTCGTCGGCGACCCGGCGCAGCACCGCCGCGAGCTGCTGGCTGCGCGTCGAGTCGGGGTAGCGGCCGTGGCGCAGGTCGTTGCCCGCCCGCTCCAGCACCTTGATCAGGTCCTCCACCCGCACCGCCTGGTCCTCGGCGGAGGTGCGGGCCATCTTCGCCACGCTCGCCGGCGCCTCGAGCACCCGCACGGACAGCGCCTGCGCGCCCCGCTTGCCGTCGGCGATGCCGAACTCGACGCGGCTGCCCTTCTTCACCACCGCGCCCTCGGGCATCGCGGAGGCGTGCAGGAACACCTCGCTGCCGTCGTCGCCCGCGATGAAGCCGAAGCCCTTCGCGTCGTCGTAGAACTTGACCCTGCCGGTGGGCATCGTGACCTCGTGGGGTATCGGGGAGGAGCGTGCGGTGCCGCGGAAACGGCGGGGCGAGTCTACCGGCGACCCGCCCCCGCGCCGGACTCGGGGCGACTAGCCTCGCGGCGTGGCACGGAGCGGCGGAGGGGACGGCGGCGGGACGCGCGCCGGCACGACGCCGCGCACCCAGCGCATCGTCGCGACGATGGCCTTCGCCCTGATCGGGCTCTCGGCGCTGTCGGTGATCGCGCTGCTGGTCCTGCACGCCGCCGGCGTGCCCGACGCGGCCTTCCGCACCGGAGGCCTGGCGGTACTCGCCCTGCTGCCGCTGCCGGGGCTGACGATCGGGCTGCTGCTCGTCATCGCGCTCATCGTGATGACCGCGGTCCGTCGCGCAGGGCGCTGAGCGCGTCCGGGCCGCGCTCCGGGCACACCTCGGTGGCACCGGTGTCGCACCCGACGAAGTATCAGGAACCCATCAGGGTTCCCGCAGATACTGATCGGCATGGCCTCCGACCAGCCCCGCGTCCTCATCGTCGACGACGAGCCGAACATCCGTGATCTGCTCACCACCAGCCTCCGCTTCGCCGGCTTCGCCGTGCGCGCCGTCAGCAACGGCGCCCAGGCGATCTCCGCGGTGCTGGAGGAGGAGCCCGACCTGATCATCCTCGACGTGATGCTCCCCGACATGAACGGGTTCGGCGTCACCAAGCGCCTGCGCGCGTCGGGCTACACGTCCCCGATCCTCTTCCTCACGGCGAAGGACGACACGGAGGACAAGATCACGGGCCTCACCGTCGGCGGCGACGACTACGTGACCAAGCCGTTCAGCCTCGACGAGATCGTGGCGCGCATCAAGGCGATCCTGCGTCGCACGATGCACGCCGAGGAGGACGCCGTCATCCGCGCCGGCGAGCTGACGATGGACCAGGACACGCACGAGGTCACGGTGGGCGCCGAGGCCATCGAGCTGTCCCCCACCGAGTTCAAGCTGCTGCGCTACCTGATGCTGAACCCGAACCGCGTGCTGTCGAAGGCGCAGATCCTCGATCACGTGTGGGAGTACGACTTCAACGGCGACGCCGGCATCGTGGAGAGCTACATCTCCTACCTGCGCCGCAAGCTGGACGCGCACTCGACCGAGCCGATCATCCAGACCAAGCGCGGCTTCGGCTACATGCTGAAGGCGGCGAAGGCCTGACCGGCTCTCTTCCGATCGACGGGTGCCGCGCAGGCGGCTCCCCGCTCCGCACCGGAGGATGATCCGCACGATGCACGCGACACTGGCCGGCTGGTGGAACGGCATCTCGCTGCGCACCAAGATCACGGGCGTCACCGTGCTGGTCCTGACGCTCGGCCTCATCGTGTGCGGCCTGGGCGTGATGAGCGTGCTGCGCTCCTACCTGCTGACCGACGCGGACCGGCAGATCACCAACACGCTCGGCTCCGTCAACCTGCAGACGATCGACAACGACGAGGTGGCCGCCGCGACCCAGTTCGTGTTCGCGCACACGCAGGCGGACGGCTCCACCATCGAGACCAACCCCACGTGGGAGCGGCTGCGGCCGGTCGGTTCCGAGGTGCAGCGGGAGATCCGCGCCAACATGGGCGGCGCGCCCTTCACGGTGCGGGACGAGGGCGGTGCGCCGGCCTACCGGATGGCGGTCAAGCCGCTCAGCGACGGCACCCTGGCGGTGCTCGGGCTCCCCCTGCGGGGCCTCAACGGGGTCATCGCGCAGCTGCTGACGCTGTTCTTCCTCTTCGGGCTCCTGGTCGTCGTCGTCGGCGCGGTGCTGACGCGCATCCTCGTCGGGTCCACCTTCTCGCCGTTGAAGCAGGTGGAGCGCACGGCGGCGGCCATCGCCGACGGCGACTTCGGCCAGCGCCTCGGCAACACCACGCCGAACACCGAGGTCGGGCGGCTGAACCGGTCGCTGAACCGGATGCTCAACCAGATCGACGGCGCGCTGGCCGACCGGGCGCGGACCATCGACCAGATGCGCCGCTTCGTGGGCGACGCCAGCCACGAGCTGCGCACCCCGCTCGTCTCGGTGCGGGGCTACGCCGAGCTGTACCGCATGGGCGCCCTGCAGTCCCGCGAGGACGTGGCCCAGGCGATGGACCGGATCGAGCGCGAGGCCGTGCGCCTCGGTGCGCTGGTCTCCGACCTGCTGGCCCTGGCCCGCCTCGACGAGGCCCGGGAGCTGAAGCGCACCGTGGTCGAGCTGCTGCCGCTGGCGCACGACGCGGCCCTCGACGCCCGCGCACTGGCCCCCGGCCGGCTGATCCGGGTGATCGGGCACGATCCCGAGCAGCACACCGGGGCCCTCGAGATCCTCCGCCCGGTCGCCGCAGCGGACGCCGAGGCGGCGCAGACCACCTCGGGCCGGCTCTTCCGGCGGGCGGCGATCACCAGCACCGAGGCCGCCAGTGTCACCGCGTCGCTGCGGCTGGCGTCCGCACGCCTGCTGCGGGCGCGCCGGCGCACCCGGGAGGAGGCCGAGCAGGACGCGGCCTCCGTGCCCTACGTCGGCGGCAACGCGCGTCCCGTCGTCTTCGCCGAGGAGGACAAGCTGCGGCAGGTGCTCACGAACCTGATCGGCAACGCGATCCGCTTCACCCCGGCCGACTCCCCCATCGAGATCGCCGCGTACGGCGACAAGTCCCGCGGCATCGCCCTGCTCGAGGTCGTCGACCACGGCGAGGGCATCCCGCCGCAGGTGCGGGACAAGATCTTCCAGCGCTTCTGGCGCGCCGACTCCTCCCGCACCCGCGACACCGGCGGCAGCGGGCTCGGCCTCGCGATCGTCGCCGCGATCGTGCAGGCCCATCAGGGATCCATCGGCATCTCGGAGACCGCGGGCGGCGGCGCGACCTTCCGCGTGTCGCTTCCGCTCCTCCCCAGCGACGAGGACGGCGAGGAGGAGGTCGGCGAGCTCGACGAGGCCGATCAGCAGGTGCCCGCGTCCTAGCGTGACGCCCCGGTCCGGCCCGCCAGGGGCCGGCGGGAGAGGGACACCATGACCAGGTTCACCGTCGACAGCGACGCCGTCGCCGCCGCCAACGCCGCGATCGGCGGCACCGTCGCCCGGCTGCAGGGCGAGGTGACCGCGCTGCACGGACAGCTGGAGGCGCTGCAGGGCGTCTGGACGGGGGCGGCGGCCGTCGCGTTCCAGGGCGTCGTGCAGCAGTGGCGCGCGACCCAGCAGAACGTCGAGGAGGTGCTGTCCTCCATCGATCGGGCGCTGCGGGCCGCGGGCCAGCAGTACGTGGAGACCGAGCTGGCGAACGCCCGCCTGTTCAGCTGAGCCCAGTCCATGGACGGCTGCTGAGTGCATCGCCGACTTCGTCGGCACGGCATCGCCTCGGGGAGGACTCCGTCCTCCCGCAGGTCGTCAGCCGGCGCGTGTTCAGCGCGCCGGTACGACGCGTCTTCGATCAGGGATCGATCGAGGACGCCGTGAACGACGGACGGCCGGGCCCCGCAGGGCCCGGCCGTCAGTCGTTCAGAGGGATGGACTCAGAAGTCCATGCCGCCGCCCTCGCCACCGCCGACCGGCGCGGGGGTCCGCTCCGGCTTGTCGGCGACGACGGCCTCGGTGGTCAGGAACAGACCGGCGATCGACGCGGCGTTCAGCAGCGCGGAGCGCGTCACCTTCACCGGGTCGTTGATGCCGGAGGCCAGCATGTCGACGTACTCGCCGGTAGCGGCGTTCAGGCCGTGCCCGACGGGCAGGCTGCGCACCTTCTCGGCGACGACGCCCGGCTCGAGACCGGCGTTCAGCGCGATCTGCTTCAGCGGCGCCTCGACAGCGACCTTGACGATGTTCGCCCCGGTCGCCTCGTCACCCGACAGCTCGAGCTTCTCGAAGGCCAGCTTGCCGGCCTGGATCAGCGCGACGCCGCCACCGGCGACGATGCCCTCCTCGACGGCCGCCTTCGCGTTGCGCACGGCGTCCTCGATGCGGTGCTTGCGCTCCTTCAGCTCGACCTCGGTCGCCGCGCCCGCCTTGATGACCGCCACGCCGCCGGCCAGCTTGGCCAGCCGCTCCTGCAGCTTCTCGCGGTCGTAGTCGCTGTCGGTGTTCTCGATCTCGTTGCGGATCTGCTGCACGCGACCGGCGATCTGGTCCGCGTCGCCCGCTCCCTCGACGATGGTGGTCTCGTCCTTGGTGATGACGACCTTGCGGGCCGAGCCGAGCAGGTCGAGGGTGACGTTCTCGAGCTTGAGACCGACCTCCTCGCTGATGACCTGGCCGCCGGTGAGGATCGCGATGTCCTGCAGCTGCGCCTTGCGGCGGTCGCCGAAGCCCGGGGCCTTGACGGCGACGGACTTGAAGATGCCGCGGATCTTGTTGACGATCAGGGTCGCCAGCGCCTCGCCGTCGACGTCCTCGGCGATGATCAGCAGCTGCTTGCCGCTCTGGATCACCTTGTCGACGATCGGCAGCAGGTCCTTGATGTTCGAGACCTTGCTGTTGACGATCAGGATGTACGGGTCCTCGAACACCGCCTCCTGGCGGTCGGGGTCCGTGACGAAGTACTGCGACAGGAAGCCCTTGTCGAAGCGCATGCCCTCGGTCAGCTCGAGCTCGGTGCCGAAGGTGTTCGACTCCTCGACGGTGACGACGCCCTCCTTGCCGACCTTGTCGATCGCCTCGGCGATGATCTCGCCGATCTGCGGGTCCCCGGCGGAGATGGACGCGGTGGCGGCGATCTCCTCCTTGGTCTCGACCTCCTTGGCACCGGCGATCAGCTCGGCCGACACGGCCGCGACGGCCTTGTCGATGCCGCGCTTCAGGCTGATGGGGTCGGCGCCGGCGGCGACGTTGCGGAGGCCCTCGCGGACCAGCGCCTGCGCCAGCACGACGGACGTGGTCGTGCCGTCACCGGCGACGTCGTCCGTCTTCTTGGCGACCTCCTTGACCAGCTCGGCGCCGATCTTCTCGTAGGGGTCGTCGAGCTCGATCTCCTTGGCGATGGAGACGCCGTCGTTCGTGATCGTGGGGGCGCCCCACTTCTTCTCGAGCACGACGTTGCGGCCGCGCGGGCCGAGCGTGACGCGCACGGCGTCGGCGAGCTGGTTCAGGCCGCGCTCGAGGCCGCGGCGGGCCTCCTCGTCGAAGGCAATGATCTTCGCCATGGTTCTTCGTCCTCCCTGGACGGTGACGGTCGGGGCCGGCGGCGCATGCGCCCGGATCGGGACGCGATCGCCCGCCGCTTGGCACTCGGGAACCCCGAGTGCCAGCGTCAATACTGGCACTCGCCCCAGGGGACTGCAAGCCGGGGGCGGTGCCGCGCACCCCGCCCCCAGCCGCCGCGCAGTCCGCTCCCGGACCGGGCGGTGCGGGCCCCGCTCAGGCGGGTCGCACCGCCTCGGCCTGCGGCCCCTTGGCGCCCGTGCCGACCTCGAACTCCACCCGCTGGCCCTCTGCCAGCGAGCGGTAGCCCGACATGTCGATGGCGCTGTAGTGCACGAAGACGTCCTGCGCGTCCTCGTCGCCGGTGATGAAGCCGTAGCCCTTCTCGGCGTTGAACCACTTGACGATGCCGCTGGTCATGACGTGCCGCTCCCGATGTCGCCGTCCGGGCCGGGGCCCGGGTGCGGCGCCGGATCGACGCCGCACCTGCAGCGTGGACGGCCGGGAGCGGTCGTGAGGTCCGGTTCGATCGATCTCAACACAGTCGTAACGGCGTCGAAACGTGACGCCGCCGGGCCGTCAGCGCGAGGCGCTCCAGTCCGCTCCGAGCACGACGGTGAGGCGCGAGCGGCCCCCGACGTCGTACCGGTCGGACTTGGCGGTGCGCGTGATGCCGAGGCTCTTCGCCAGGCCCTTCGCGGCGCCGAGCTGGCCGTCGCTGCCGTAGTAGACCGTGGAGGTCTTCACGTCCTGCACGTCGGCGTTCGCCGTGGAGGCGACGGTCCAGTCGTCGGCCTCCAGCGTCGTGGACGCCGCCTTGGCGAGCCCGGTGGTGGTGGTGGCGTTCAGCACCGCGACCTGGGCCTGCGGGTCGACGGTGGCGGCGGGACCGGACGAGGCGCCGGTGCCCGCCGTCTCCGTCGCGGCGGTGCCGCCGACGCGCTGCTCGATGACGCCGAGGCCGAGCACGCCGACGCCGACCAGCAGGCCGGTGGCGAGGGCCGCCCAGGCGAAGGTGACCCAGCCGCGCCGCCGCACCGGCGCCCGGTGCGCGCCGACGCGCGCCAGGTCGGCGGGGACGTCGTCGAATCGGTCGCGCGGGGGTCGGGCTGCTCTGTCGGCCATGGTCTTCCGGTCGGCTCGCGACCCCGTGCCGATCGCGACCGGCACGGCTCCTGTGGCGCTCAGCTCGAGTGCCGGCGCAGCAGGTCGGCGCGCCGCACCGTTCGAGCGTCGCGCAGGCGCTGCAGGCGCTTGACGAGCATGGGGTCCTCTCGAAGGGCCGCGGGCGTGTCGATGACCGCGCCGAGGACCTGGTAGTACCGGGCCGCCGAGATGCCGAACTCCTCGCGGATGGCCTCCTCCTTCATCCCTCCGCGGCGCCACCAGGCGCGTTCGAAGGCGAGGACGGCGAGGTCGCGCGACGACAGCCCGGATCCGGGATCCTGCTGCGGAGCGGCGTGCGGCTCGGTTCCATCCATGTGCCGGAGGTCCTTCCGCGTCGGCCCGACCCCCGCGTTCGGGGGAATACGGCTGATGCTAGGAGCGCTGTCTCCCAGGACGTCGCAAGCGGCGGCCCGTGTCGGACCCGGGTCGCGCGAGGGCGTCCGGGACGGAGGGAGATCACATGGCGTACGAGGTCGTGAAGACCGATTCGGAGTGGCGCGCTGCGCTGGACCCGAACGAGTTCAAGGTGCTGCGCGAGGCCGCGACCGAGCGCCCCTGGTCGGGCGCTCTGCTCGACGAGCACCGCGACGGACTGTTCCGCTGCAAGGCCTGCAGCGCACCGCTCTTCACGTCCACCAGCAAGTTCGACTCCGGGTCCGG
>JAKONM010000341.1 GCA_022701925.1 Microbacteriaceae bacterium | reverse complement strand
TGCTGCAATCGGACGTGCGCATCGACCTTCTGGTCACCGATGTCGGCCTGCCCGGCGGCCTCAACGGCCGTCAGGTCGCCGATGCCGGCCGCGCGGTCCGCCCCGACCTCAGGGTGCTGTTCATCACCGGCTACGCCGAGAACGCGGTGCTCGGCAACGGCCATCTCGAACCGGGCATGCAGGTGCTGACCAAGCCCTTCGTGATGGAAGCGTTGGCGAGCCGCATCAAGGACTTGATCGCGGACCGGTGATACCGTCGCCGCTCGATGGGAAAGAACCGCGCAAGGCCAAGCCTGCGCAGCGCTCGCGCACAGTCCACATCCGTCGTCCCGTGGGAATCGACCGGATTCGGTCCGACACCGGCCCTCGACGACGAGCCGATCAGTTCAGGGTCTTGTGTCGCCGCGCGCCCTCGGCCTTCCCGAGCTGGCGCCCCAGGTCGAGCAGCGCCATGTCGAGGAGCAGGCGCAGGTGGGGCGACTCCTCCATGACGAGCGCCCTGGCGGCCATGCAATGTTCGACCGCCCGCTCGACCGCACAGGCGGTCTCGGGACCGATAGCGACGTAGGGCCTGTCCGTGACGCGACTTTCGGTGACGTCGATGAGCATCCCGTGACCGCGCATCACGCCGGTCGCCGGATCGCGCTCGACCCGGCCACGATCGAGGATCCAGCGCTCCTGCCCGGTGGGCGTGACCACGCGGTACTCCGCCACCAGCAATCCGCCCGTCTCGCCGAGTCGCTTCAGCCTGTCGAACACCCATCCCCGGTCCTCGGGGTGGCGGCGCGCCTTCGCCTCGTCGAGAGTGAGTTCGCGGTTGGCGAGTTCGGCGTCACCCGCGATGATCGCCGCCGCCGCCTCGTCGAGCACGACCCGGTCGCAGGATACGATCCACGCCCAGGTGCCGACCACGCCGGAAGCCTGCAACGCCGTGCGCAGCGCGTCGAGCGACCCCCCAAGTTCCCCGGACTGCATCACATGATCCCGACAGCATGCCGCCGGGCGATGCCGACGACACGCGATACCGCCTGCGGTGCGATCGTCACCGCCCCCTGCGTCAAGCGGCAACGCCGCCGTGGCCCGCGAGTTTCCATCACACTCCTCCAGCTTTACCCAGTCGTCGTCGAGATGCTAGTCTCAAAGAACTGAGCCTTCCGGAGTCGTCCGGTTCGTTCGAACGTCGGTGTCGGAGACGTAGAGCGCACCGTGCTGCGATGTCGCGGATACGTCAGCATACCCGGCATCGTTCGTTCGTGCGCGGACGTCGAAGCACCGGAAATTTATTTTCAAGTGTCATGCTGTGGACGGGATCGCAATCGGGAGACGCCGCTTGACTGATTTCCCCGCAGGCGCCCCATCGACTGGATCCGACCCGACATCGCGCGTGGAGGAGAAGTCCTTGCCAGCCGGACCGGAGATTTCGGCCTCGTTCGCGTTGTTGGAGCGCCTCGCCGCCACGCTCGACATTCCGGTCGATACATTCCTGCCCGGTGCCGCCGACTCGAACGACCCGCCGCCGGCAACGCTCGCGGAACCGTCCAGCCTGCTCGCGGCGTTCTCTCAGATCACCTGCCCGATCGAGCGTCGGCGCTGTCTCGACTTCGTGCAGGCCGCCGGACGCTCTGAAGAAACGTCCTGACGCCTCCGCCACTCCCGACGGATGGGGGCGTGGTCCGTCGGCGATACGGCCGATACCCGCCCCCCCGAGCATGGCACCCGGTCGCGTATCCGTGACGGCGCTCCCACGGTATGGCTTCGTCTCGGGCCGGCTGCGGGGCACGACGGCCCGTCCCGCTCGACGCTCTCTCTCGGGACGATGCTTCAGGGTCGCGATGACACGGTTCCTCACAGCTCTGCTCGTCCTGCTCGCCGGACTGACCGGCGTCCAGGCCCAGGCGACCAAAGCCCAGGCGACCAAGGCGCCGCGCGATCTCGTGCGGGCGAGCCTCGTCGCGGACACGACGCGGATCGTGCCGGGCCGGCCGTTCACGCTCGGCGTCCGGATGACCATGAAGCCGCGCTGGCACGTCTACTGGCGCAATCCGGGCGATTCCGGGTTGCCGCCGGAGCTGGCCTGGAGCCTGCCCGAGGGGATCGCCGCAGGGGCGATCGCGTGGCCCGCCCCCCGGCGCATCCCGGTCGCGACCCTGATGAACTACGGCTACGAGGGCGAGACCGTGCTGCTCGTGCCCGTGACCCCGTCGGCCGGGCTCGCCACGGGCACGCCGGTGACGCTCGGCGCCAAGCTGTCCTACCTCGTCTGCGAGGAGATCTGCATTCCGGGCTCCGCCGACTTGTCCCTGACCCTTCCGGTCGGGGCCGAGGGCGGCGCGCCCGATCCGGCGGCGCAGGCCCTATTGGAGCAGGCCCGCGCCGCACTGCCGGAGCCTTCGCCCTGGCCGGTGAGCGTCCGACCGGACGGGGAACGCCTGCGCCTGAGCGTCGAGCGGCCCAGCCTGCCCCCCGACGCGATCCGCGACGCGGCCTTCTTCCCCTATGCCGAGACCGTCCTCGACAACGCCGCGCCGCAGGACCTGACGGTCGACGGCGCCGGCCTGCATCTCGCCCTCAGCCGTGCGGACGCGACAACCGCTCCCCCGGCCGAACTGGCGGGCGTCCTCACCTTCCGTGAGGAGACGGAGGCCGGGACGCTCGACCGCGCGATCTCCGTCGGACGGCCGCCCGTGCCGGCCGCCGCATCCGCGCCGGCCGTGGCGGCCGACGCCGTTCCGACTCCCCGGGCCGACGATGACGCCCTGACCGTGTGGGGCGCAGCGGGGCTCGCCCTGCTCGGCGGCCTGATTCTCAACCTGATGCCCTGCGTGTTCCCGGTTCTCTCGATCAAGCTGCTCGGACTCGTGAAGCAGGCGGGCGAGGCCCCCGGTCGGGTCCGGTGGCACGGAGCCGCCTACACCGCGGGCGTGCTCGCGAGCTTCCTGGCGCTCGCCGGGCTCCTGATCGCGTTGAAGGGCGGCGGCGCGGGCATCGGCTGGGGCTTCCAGCTGCAGTCGCCGGTGGTGGTGGCACTCCTTGCCTACCTGCTCTTCG
>JAKONM010000329.1 GCA_022701925.1 Microbacteriaceae bacterium | reverse complement strand
CCCTGCAGCCGGACTGGTCCATCCGCATCTACGAGCGGCTGGGCGCGGTGGCGGAGGAGAGCAGCAACGCCTTCAACAACGCGGGCACCGGGCACGCCGCGCTGTGCGAGCTGAACTACACGCCGGAGAAGCCGGACGGCTCGATCGACATCACCAGCGCGGTGAAGGTCAACGAGCAGTTCCAGCTGTCGCGGGAGTTCTGGGCGACGCTGGCGGACGAGGCGCACCTGAGCGGCGGCTCGGACCGGTTCATCAACTCCACCCCGCACATGACGTTCGTGCGGGGCGAGCAGCACGTCGACTACCTGCGTCGCCGGTGGGAGGCGCTGACGGACCACCCGCTCTTCGCCGACATGGAGTACAGCGAGGACCCGAAGGTCATCCACGACTGGGCGCCCCTGCTGATGCTGGGCCGCGATCGGCTGGAGAAGGTGGCGGCCACCCGCGCCGCGTCGGGCACCGACGTCGACTTCGGCGCGTTGACCAGGGCCCTGATCGACGCGCTGTCCGGCGACGGCGCCGAGCTGTCGGTCAACACGGAGGTCACCGGTCTGAAGCGCGGCTCCGACGGGCTCTGGCGCGTCCGCACGCGGCACGGCGTCGGCGGGGGCAGGCACGAGGTGCGGGCCCGCTTCGTCTTCGTCGGCGCCGGCGGCTGGGCGCTGAAGCTGCTGCAGAAGGCGGGCGTGCCCGAGGCGAAGGGCTACGGCCTGTTCCC
The DNA here is from genome assembly GCA_022701925.1 of Microbacteriaceae bacterium. Classification (GTDB taxonomy): domain Bacteria; phylum Actinomycetota; class Actinomycetes; order Actinomycetales; family Microbacteriaceae; genus Amnibacterium. The sequence goes on along the minus strand of JAKONM010000329.1, from coordinate 5,616 downwards.
CATCAGCGGGCAGTGGCTGCGCACCGACGACCAGGAGGTCGTCGCGCGTCACCGCGCGAAGGTGTACGGCAAGGCAGCGCTCGGCGCCCCGCCGATGAGCGTGCCGCACCTGGACACGCGCATCGTCGACGGGAAGGCCTCGCTGCTGTTCGGGCCCTACGCCGGCCTGTCGCCGCGCTTCCTGAAGCGCGGCGGGCTGCTGGACCTGCCCCTGTCGGTGCGGCCCCACAACCTGATCCCGATGCTGGCGGTCGCCAAGGACAACATCGATCTCGTGAAGTACCTGGCCCGCGAGCTGACGAAGTCGAAGCGCGCCAAGTTCTCGTCGCTGCAGGAGTTCTACCCCGACGCCGACCCGGCCGACTGGTACCCGCAGAGCGCCGGCCAGCGCGCCCAGGTGATCAAGAAGGACGCGAAGAAGGGCGGCGTGCTGCAGTTCGGCACCGAGGTGGTGACCGGGGCGGACGGCAGCATCGCCGGCCTGCTCGGGGCCTCGCCCGGCGCCTCCACCGCGGCCGCGATCATGCTCAACGTGCTGGTGCGCTGCTTCCCCGACCGCATCGCCGCCTGGCACCCGCAGCTGCAGCGGCTGGTGCCGACCTACGGCACCCTGCTCTCGGACGACCCGCGCACCGCGCGGCGCGTGCAGGCCTCGACCGCCAAGTCGCTGGGGCTCACGGCCTGACGCCCTGATCGGGCGGCGGTTCCTCGCGGTGGACGGGGGACTGCCGCGTCGTCCGCGCCACGTCTATGCTGCTCGGACCCGACCGGCTCGTCAGCGGTGACGGAGGGCGCTCACCCGGCGCCCGACCTCCGCCCGCCTCGCGCACCGGACCCTCGACCCGCTGAGGACGCCCCGACCGATGCGCCTTCCCCTCCGACTGCTCGCCGTGCCGGCCAGCGCGGCCCTGACCGCCGCGATCGTCGGCATCGCGGTGGCGCCCTCCGAGGGCGGCGACCGCGCCGTCGCCCCGCGCACGTCCGACCTGCGCTCGAGCGTGGGCGCGGCCGCGGCCGACTCCTGCGGCGGTGACGCCCCGGCGGTGCTGGCGGCGCAGCGCGACCGCGGGGTGTCCTACGACTTCCTGAAGGGCCGCACCTTCAAGGGCAAGGCGCTCGCGGTCGGGTCCCGGGCGGTGGTGCTGGGCGAGGGCCTCTACCCCCTCTACGACTTCACGGCCGGTTCGGCGAAGCAGGACTCGGGCCGGGTGGGCCGGGCGGCCGTCGGCCTGATCGGTGCGGGCAGCGCGAAGACGACCCTCGAGCTGGAGCCGGACAGCTCGAGCCGGGCCTCGGCGGTGCCGAAGACGGAGTACGAGGTCAATCCGCTGAACGTGCTGCGCGTCTCGAGCGAGCGCCCGGTCGTGGGCGGCTTCACCCTGGCCGGCACCGAGCAGGGCCACACCTACAACGGCCTGCGCATCGAGCGCTCGACGGACGCCCGCGTCACCGACCTGCACGTCACGGGCATCCGCGGCGACATGGACCGGCCGCCGGGGGAGACCTTCGGCGTGAACGACTTCAAGACGGTCGGGTCGCAGTACTCGCACGTCGAGGTCGACGGCGCCGGGGTCGGTGCTGCGGGCTTCGCCGCCAACGGCTCGAAGGACATCACCGTCTGCGCGTCCTCGTCGCACGACAACCCGGTCAGCATGGGCTTCGCCTTCTGGTCGGTGGAGGACATCACGCTGATCGACTGCACGGCGGTCCGCAACGGGTTCACCGGGTTCAACTTCGAGCGCGTCTCGGGCGACGTGGTGCTGAAGAACCCGGTGGCGCAGGACAACCGCTGGGACATGCGCGTCGTCTCCGACCTGGGGTCCGCGAAGTACACGATCATCGATCCCGACCTCAGCCGCACCCAGGAGCCGGGCAGGTGGACGGTCGAGCTGCCCTCGACCTACTGGAAGCACCCCAGCCTGCAGAAGCGCAGCGACATCCGGCTGATCGTCGACGGCCGGGAGCGACCCGACCTGCTGCGGTTCGTCACGCCGTACTGAGCCGCACGGCCCCGAGGGGGCTCTCGGCTTGCATCCGCATCGAACACGTGTTCGAATGGGGAGATGCGATGGTCGGGGCAGCAGGTGGCGACGGCCGACGTCGCCGGGGCGCTGCCCGGGCTGGCGAGGCTGCCCGGCCTCGTGCGGACGACCCGCACGCCGGAGTTCGCCGGCATGACCTTCTACGAGGTCGACGCGAAGTCGGCGCTGAACCGCGTGCCGGGGCACGTGCCGGGCACCCCGTACCGCTGGACCATCAACCCCTACCGCGGCTGCTCCCACGCCTGCGTCTACTGCTTCGCGCGGCCCACGCACCGGTACCTGGAGTTCGACGACCCGGCGGCCTTCGACGCGGAGGTCGTGGTCAAGGTGAACCTGGCCGAGGTGCTGCGGGCCGAGCTGCACCGGCGCACCTGGCAGCGGGAACCGGTGGCGCTCGGCACGAACACCGATCCGTACCAGCGGGCCGAGGGGCGGTACGGGCTGATGCCCGGGGTGATCGCCGCGCTGGCCGAGAGCGGCACGCCGGTCTCCCTGCTGACGAAGGGGTCGCTGCTGCGCCGCGACCTGCCGCTGCTCGCCGAGGCGGCCGAGCGCGTGCCGGTGGACCTGGCGATGTCGATCGCGATCATGGACCCGCGGCTGCAGGAGGAGGTCGAGCCGGGCACGCCCACGGCCGCGGCGCGGCTGGCCACGGTGCGCGCCGCCCGCGACGCGGGGCTCACCTGCGGGGTCTTCCTGATGCCCGTGCTGCCGTTCCTCACCGACACCGTGGAGCACCTGGACCGAGCGCTCGGCGAGATCGCCGACGCGGGCGCCAGCTACGTCGTCTGGACCACCCTGTACCTGAAGCCCGGGGTGCGGGAGTGGTGGTCCGCCTGGTTGCAGCGCACGCACCCCGACCTGCTGCCCCGCTACGAGCGGCTGTACTCCTCCGGTGCGTACGCGCCTCCGGCCTACCGGCGGTGGCTGGCCGACCGCATCGAGCCGCTGATCGCCCGGCACGGACTGGTGCGCGGCGCGGTCGACTCCGCCACGGGCACGGTGCGGTCGAGGTCGGCGGGCATCGTGCGGGCGGTCGTGGACTCGTCGACGCAGCCGACCCTGTTCTGACGCCCCCACTTCGGGTCCGGTGGTCGCCGCTGCGGCCGTGCGTGGCCGCGCTCCCCTCGCCAGGGCCGGATGATCGGGGGACGGGGGGAGACGCGGCGTCCCCCTCGCGGAGGAGACGCATGATGCGCCAGGGCGACGCGACCGGCCCGTCGGCGGTCGAGGCGGGGCCGGCGAGGCCCGCGGCCCGAGCACCTGGTCGGCGCAGCGCGCGGGTGGCGCTGCTGGACGACCACGAGCTGCTGCTCGACAGCATGACCGCCTGGATGCGGGAGCATGCCCCCGACCTGGACGTCGTGCTGACGGCGACGACCTGGCTCGAGCTGGTGCACAGCCCGCTGTTCCCGACCGACCTGGTGCTGCTCGACGTGCAGCTGCGGGAGCCGGTGTCGCTGGAGGCCCGGGTGCGCACCTGTCGCGCCGCGGGCGCGAAGGTGGTCGTGCTGACCGGCCTCGACACGCCGGACCTCAAGGAGCGGGCGCTGCGCGCGGGGGCTGCGGCCTTCGTGCCGAAGGCCCGGCCGCTGGCCGATCTCGTCGCGGTCGTCCGCGAGGTGATGGGCCTGGCGGAGGGGCGCCCCCTGCCGCGCGAGTGGCGGCCGCTGCCGGCGGCGGCCGAGGCCCCGCAGCGCCCGCGGCTGAGCCTCGGCGAGGAGTCGGCGCTGCGGCTCTACGCCTCCGGGCTCTCGACCGCGGCGGTCGCGGCGTCGATGCACGTGCAGTTCGAGACCGCGAAGACGTACCTTCGGCGGGTGCGGGAGAAGTACGCGCGGGTCGACCGGCCGGCGTCGCGGAAGGCCGAGCTGATCCAGCGCGCGCGTGAGGACGGGTACCTGCAGTAATGGCGAAGCTCTACTTCCGCTACGGCGCGATGAACAGCGGCAAGAGCACGGCGCTGCTGCAGGCGGCGTACAACTACGAGGAGCGCGGCCAGCAGGTGCTGCTGGCGAAGCCCGGCGTCGACGCCAAGGGCGACCGCGACATCGTGTCCCGCCTCGGCGTCGCCCGCGGCGTGCACTTCCTGATCGGCACCGGCGACGACGTGCTGCGGACGTTCTTCGAGCACCGCCGGCGGGTGCTCGCCGCGACCGGCTCCCCGGTGGCGTGCCTGCTGATCGACGAGGCGCAGTTCCTGACGCCCGCCCAGGTGAACGACCTGCTGCGGATCGCGGTGGTGCAGGACGTGCCGGTGCTGGCCTACGGCATCCGCACCGACTTCCGCACGGAGGCGTTCCCGGGCAGCGCCCGGCTGCTGGAGATCGCCCACAGCCTGGAGGAGCTGAAGACGATCTGCCGGTGCGGCCGCAAGGCGCTGTTCAACGCCCGGCGCATCGGGGACGCCTACGTGTTCGACGGCGCCCAGGTGGCGATCGACACGATCGACGCGGTCGCCTACGAGTCGCTCTGCGCCGAGTGCTACCTGGCGGAGTCGGGCGGCGTGCTCGACGGCGAGGCGGTGCCGGTCGCCGCCGAGCAGTTCGGGCCGGACGCCGACTTCAGCTGACCCGCGCTCCTGCCCGGCGCCCAGGCGGGCGGGGGAGCATCCGCTCCTGTGGAGCCGCGCCCCGATCACGACCTCGGGCCCGACCCGCGGCTGAACGGGCGCGGCGTCGCGCTGACCGGGGCGCAGCGCCGGGTGCTCGCCGGGATCGCGGTCGTGATCGGCGGCCTCCTCGCGCTGGCGGTGGCCGGCCTGACCCTCGGCTTCCCCGCCGGAGCCCCTGAGCAGCCGGCCGCCGCGGCGGGGACCCCGCCCTTCGGCGTCGTGGTGGGCGGTGCGGGACGGGCTCAGGTGGTGCTGCGGCAGCAGGGCGGCGGCGAGACCGCCCTGCAGGTCGCCCTGCCGTGGACCGCGCCCGTCGACCCGGCAGCCGACGCGGTGTCCGTGGAGGCGCGGCTGCTGGGGCGGGACCGCGGCGAGGGCATCACCTGCATCGTGCGCGACGGGAGCGGCGCCGTGGTCCAGCAGATGCGCGACGCGGGCGGCGGTGCGACCGTGCGCTGCGCGGCCTCCGCTCCGTGACGGGCGGTGGCCGGGGTGATGTGGTCGGGATAGCGGGATTCGAACCCACGACCTCCTCGTCCCGAACGAGGCGCGCTACCAAGCTGCGCTATATCCCGGTCGCCCGCGTGAAGCGGACCTGACGAGGATAGCGGACCCGGAGCGCCCCGCCATCCGCATCGCTGGCGGCGGGCAGGGGGCCGGCGGCGCGTCGCCGGATCAGGACCGGGCGGTCAGGGTGATCAGGGTCGACTCCGGTCGGCAGGCGAAGCGCACCGGGGCGTAGATCGAGGTGCCGAGCCCGGCGGAGACGTGCAGCCGCGCCGTCCGACCGGCGGAGGTCCAGGAGGAGGCGCCCTTCACCTGCTCGCGCGGGATGTCGCAGTTCGTCACCAGCGCGCCCCAGCCGGGCACGCAGACCTGGCCGCCGTGGGTGTGCCCGGCGAGCAGCACGTCCGCGCCCTGGCCGACCAGCGCGTCCAGCGTCCGCTGGTACGGCGCGTG
>JAKONM010000309.1 GCA_022701925.1 Microbacteriaceae bacterium | reverse complement strand
CCACATCCGGGCCGGGCTGAAGGTGTGCATCCAGGTGATGACGCCGATCACCGAGTCGTCGCTGTTCGCGTCGAGCATCGCGCGGCGGATCGCCTCCGCGTCGGTGAGCACGGGCTGCCAGTCGATGCGCACGGGCACGCCGCCCGCGAGCTCGTCCGCGATCGCGCGCGACTGGTCGGCGACCTGCGCGAGCGTCTCGGGCCCGTACAGGTGCTGGCTGCCGGTGAGGAACAGGACCCGGTACGAGTCGAGGGCGGTGTCGAGCTGAGGCATGGTCCTAGTCCTGTCCTGCGTTCCGGGCGGTGTCGCTCTCGAGACGGGTGTCCGTGGACTGCCCGTAGACGTTCTGGTAGCGGTCGAAGAGGCGGTCGATCGCCTCCTGCGGGATGGGGACGGTCTCGCCCAGCTCGCGGGCGACGTGCACGCTGCGGGCCACGTCCTCCACCATCACGGCGGCCTTCACGGCGTCCTTCGCATCCTTGCCGATCGTGAAGGGGCCGTGGTTCGCCATCAGCACGGCGCGGCTGCGGTGGCCGGACAGCGTCTGCACGATGCCGCGGCCGATCGAGTCGTCGCCGATGATCGCGAAGGGGCCGACCGGGATCGGGCCGCCGAACTCGTCCGCCATGGCGGTGAGCACGCAGGGGATCTCCTCGCCCCGCGCCGCCCAGGCGCAGGCGTAGGTGGAGTGGGTGTGCACCACGCCGCCGACGTGCGGCATGTGGCGGTACACGTGGGCGTGCGCGGCGGTGTCGGAGGAGGGGCTGCGCTCGCTGCCGGGCGTGCCCGGCACCACGTTCCCGTCGAGGTCGCAGAGGATCATGTTCGAGGGCGCCAGGTCGTCGTAGGAGACGCCGGAGGGCTTGATCACGAACAGGTCGGCGCCGGGCACGCGGCCGGACACGTTGCCGCCGGTCCAGACGATCAGGCCGTAGCGCACCAGCTCGGCGTGCAGCGCGGCGACGTCGTCGCGCACGGAGGCGATCGCCGCTTCGATCTCAGGGCTGAAGGTCGCCATCTCGTCCTCGTCGACAGGGAAAGTGAGCGCTCACTAGTGTGCCCGCGGCACGCGCCCGGGGCAAGTGTGCCGCACGGCGGGTCACCGCCGGACGAGGGCGCCGCTGAACGATTCCGAGCCCAGGGTCGTCACGACCACCCGCACCACGGCGTCGGGCCGCACGGGCAGCGGCACCGATCGCAGGCCGCTGCCGCAGGCGCCGTAGCGCTCCGCCCGCGTCTCGCCGCCGCTGATGACCGCCCGGAACGAGCGGTCGGAGGCCCGGCACCGCACGACGAGCAGCAGCCGACCGCGCTGACCGGCGGGCGCCAGCAGCGTCAGCCGGCCGTCGAGCTCGTCGCCGCTGCTGACCACGGCGGCGTCGCGCCAGCCGGACGGCAGCAGTCGTGGCTCGGCCTCGATCAGCGCCGCGATCGACGCCGTCGCGTCGGCCGCGCTCGGCGCAGGGGCACGGGCGCCCGGGACGCGCGTGGCGCTCCAGACCGATGCGCCGACGGCCAGCAGCGCCGCGCCGGCGGCCACCAGCACCGCGATCCGCAGCCGACGGCCGCGGCGTCTCCTCCCCGCGGCGTCCGCGGCTGCTGCAGCAGACCCCTCCGCCGGTGCGCCCCGCGCTGCGCCCTCGCCGTCGGCGCCCTCCGCCCGGGCCACCTCCTCCAGCGCGGCGAGCGCGTGCGCGCGGGAGGCCGCGAGCGTCTGCTCGAGTCGGGCGTGCTCGGCCCGCTGCCGTTCCCCCGCCCCCGGCCGGTAGAGCTCGCGGGCGGCCGCCCGCAGCGCCGCGCCCGGCCCCGGCGCTCCGTCGCGCCCCGGCGCCTCGGGGTCCTCCAGCCATCGCAGGGCGTCGAGGGGATGGTCCGGCCCCGCGTACCGCCGCGTGAACGCGGTCAGGAACCCGGGATCCGCCAGCGCCCGCTCGAGCGGGCGACGCTCCCCCGGCACCGCGGCGCCGGCGAGCACGATGATGCGGCCGTCGTCGATCAGCGCGCGGCGGTGGAGGCCCGCACCACCAGCAGCGGCGCCGCCAGCGAGTCCGCGGCCGCCTCGGGGTCGGGGGCGAGCAGCTGCTCGACCCGCGCCAGCAGACCTCGGCCCAGCGCGTCGAAGTCCTGCCGCACGGTGGTCAGGGCGGGCGTGAAGTAGGCGGCCTCCGGGATGTCGTCGAAGCCGACGACGCTGACGTCCTCGGGCACCCGGACTCCGCGCAGGTGGAGCGCGTGCAGCAGCCCCAGCGCCATCTGGTCGTTCGCGCAGAACACCGCCGTCGCGCCGCAGCCGTGCAGCGCCTCGGCCGCCGCGGACCCGCTGCCCGCGCTCCAGTCGCCGCGCACCAGCGGCCCCTCCGGCAGTCCGGCCGCCTGCAGCGCGTCGCGCCACCCCCGCTCGCGGTCGCGGGCGTCGCGCCACTCCGCGGGGCCCGCAAGATGGGCGATGCCGCGGTGCCCCAGGCCGACCAGGTGGCCCACCGCCAGCGCGGCGCCCGCGCCCTGGTCGATGCCCACGCCGCTCAGGCCCTCCTCCACGCGGCCCGCCATGACGAAGGGCACGTCGTGGTCCAGGGCGGCGTCGACCGCGGCGCTCACCTCGGGCGTCGGGGCGACCACGACCACCGCCTGCACGTCCCGCGAGCGCAGCGCGGCCACGGCCTCCGGCACGTCGGTGCCGTCCGGGCGTTCCAGCGCCTCGATGGTCACGTCCCAGCCCGCCGCCCGGGCGGCGGCGTTGAAGCCGTGCGCGGTGCTGGAGGGGCCGAAGAAGGGCTGACCCACCGTGATCAGCCCCAGCGTGCGGGTGCGGCGGCTGGCCAGGGCACGGGCGGCGGCGCTCGGCCGGTAGCGCAGCTCGGCCACCGCGACCTCGACGCGCTCGCGCAGGGCGGCGCCGACCGTGGGGTCGCCCTTGAGCACGCGGGAGACGGTCTGGTGGCTCACCCGCGCGCTGCGCGCCACGTCGAAGATGGTCGCCATCAGGGGGGAGCCTAGGACGGGCCGGAAGGTGCGCGCGCGGGAACCCGCATCAGTGCGGCGGGGCGAGCCGCTCGCGCAGGCGCGGCACGTCGAGCGACGGATCGGGGTGCTGCGGGTCGAGATCGAGCAGCGTCTCGCGCAGCAGCTCGGCCACCGCCCAGTCGCGGTACTTCTTGTGGTCGGCGGGCACGACGTACCAGGGGGCGGCCGCCGTGCTGCAGCGCTCCAGCGCCGCCGCGTAGGCGACCTGGTACTCGTCCCAGGAGGCCCGCTCGTCGATGTCGCCCTCGTTGAACTTCCAGTGCTTGTCGGGCCGCTCGAGCCGACGCAGCAGCCGCTCGCGCTGCACGTCGTACGACACGTGCAGGAAGACCTTCAGCACGGTGGTGCCGTCGTCGACCAGCTCCTGCTCGAAGGCGTTGATCTGGTCGTAGCGCGGCTCCCACTCCGCCTTCGGCACCAGGTCGTGCACCCGCACGACCAGCACGTCCTCGTAGTGGGAGCGGTCGAAGACGCCGACCTTCCCGGGCCCGGGCAGCCGCTTGCGGATGCGCCACAGGAAGTCGTGGGCGCGCTCCTCCTCCGTCGGCTTCTTGAACGCGCTGTACTCGACCCCGATCGGCCCCAGCACGCCGACGGCGTGCGTGACCACGCCGCCCTTGCCCGCGGTGTCCATGCCCTGCAGCACCAGCAGCACGCGGCGACGACCGCCCGCGGTCGACTCCGCCCACAGCCGCTCCTGCAGGTCCTGCAGCTGCGGCACGTCGTGGTCCCAGGTCTTCGGCGCCAGCGGCCTGGCGGCCGTGTCGAACCCGGCGAGGCTCACCGGTCCGGCCGGCACCTGCAGCGCATCGCGCAGCGACGGCGCGTCATCACCCATCCCCGGACCCTATTCGCGCGCACCGAGCAGGCGCCAGAGACCGCCGCGCGTCCGGTCCCAGGGCGATCTCATCCCCGAGGCGGAGGCGGGCCCGAGCGGGTCGACGGAGGCTTGATCCCTTCGGCCGCCGTCCGGCGGCGGGGAGGAGACGCCGGTGCGGGATGCGACGGGGCGCGGACGGGGGCCCGACTGGCGGCCGTGGCGGGCGCTCGCGCTGCTCGGCCTCGTGCCCGTGCTGGCGGTGGTCGCGGCCGGCACCCTCGGGCCGCCGGCGATCGCCGAGGCGGCCTGCACCCTGCTGCTGCGCGCGGCGGGCCACCTGCCGGGCGGCGGCTGGCCGACGACGTACTCCGGGGTGCAGTCGATGGCGAACGGCGTGATGTTCGTGCCCGTCGGCGCGCTGCTGGTGCTGGGGTCGCGGCCCGCGCGCTGGCCGCTGGCCGTGCTGGCGGGCCCGGCGGTGTCGCTCGGCGTCGAGACGGCGCAGCGGTGGATCCCGGGCCGCGTGCCCGACGGCTTCGACCTGCTGACGAACAGCGCCGGCAGCGTGCTCGGCTGCCTGCTCGGCGGCGCGGTGGTGGGCGTGCTGGCGCTCGGCTCCGCGCTGGTGCGGCTCGCCCGCCCGGGCCTGCGGGCGCCGCAGCCGGTGCGTTGAACCCGGACGGTCAGATGCCGGACGCGGCGAAGGCGATGAACTGCGTCACCTGGCTCGCGCTGAAGTTGTCGTCGCTGACCAGCACCAGCAGGCGCCGACCGTCCTTCAGGCGCGGCCCCACCGCGATGCCCTCGACGTTGTCCAGCCGGGGCAGCCCGGCGAGCCGGGTCAGGTCGACCACCAGCCGCTTCCGGGCGGCGACCACGCGACCGTCGGACAGGGAGTCGCGGCCCAGCACGTCCGTGGCCCGGGAGGCGTCGGCCTCGTAGACCCGCACGGCGTTCCGCGTGGTGAACGCTCGCTCGAGCACCAGGAAGCGGTCGCCGCCGAGGGCCGCCAGGTCGCTCAGGCCGTTCGTCGATCCGGCCGGCCCCTGCTCGAACAGCGGGTCGAGCCGGTAGGCGAACTGCCGCACGGGCAGCCCCGTCCCCGTGTCGACCGCGGTGACGCGCACCGGTGCGCCGCGCTGCGCCGACGGCACGGGACCGTCCTGGAACAGCGGGTCCTCCATCGCGGCGAAGAGCCGGCGGCCGTCGGGCGAGTACGACAGCCCCTCCAGGGTCTGGTTGCGGCGCGGGCCGACCTCGGCCGCGTTCACGTGCAGCTGGGGCGCGATCGGCAGCGTGCGCACCGTGCGACCGTCCGGACGGGCCAGGCGGACCGCGGGGTCGGCGAGGGTCAGCGGCGACAGCACCCGCTCCCCCTCGCTGGACCAGGCGAAGCGCCGGTGGAGCGGGTCCACCGCGATCCCCTCCGGGTCCGGCGCGACGACCGAACCGTCCGCGCTCGTCGCCGGGAAGGTCGTCCCGTCCGCCCGCCGCAGCGGGGACGTGCCGGTCAGCCGCACGGACACCGCGCCCTCGTGCGCGCTGATCGCGGCCGTGTAGGTGCGCGCGGGGTCGATCGCGGAACGGTCGTCGCTGATCAGCAGCCAGCGGCCGGTCCTCCGGTCCCAGCTGATGCCCGACAGCCCGCCGACGGTCGTGCCGTCCAGCTGCAGGCCGTGCGCCAGCTCGGTCTCCCCCAGGTACTCCACGGCGACGTGACGCGGCCGCTGGGCCTCGGCGGGAGCTGCTGCTGCGAGCGGCGCGGCGCCCACGGCGACTGCGACGGCGAGGACGGGCACGAGCAGGCGGTGGACGCGCATGCCTGCAGGCTGACACCGACGGCGCCGTTCCGCCAGGCGCTGCGGAGCCCCGACACCGGCCGTTCATCCGGCAGGACGCTCAGGCGCTCCCCCGCACGATGGGAGGCACGACTCACGACGGAGGGGCTGCGATGCCGACGATGACCACACGGGTGCTGGGCCGGACCGGACGCGAGGTGTCGGCCGTGGGCCTCGGCACCTGGCAGCTGGGCGGCGGCTGGGGCGACGTCAGCGAGGAGGACGCCCGCGCGGTGCTCGACGCCTCCGTGGAGGCCGGCGTGACGCTGTTCGACACGGCCGACGTCTACGGCGACGGCCGCAGCGAGCGCATCATCGGCGCCTTCCTGGCCGCGAACCCCGGCGTCCCCGTCACGGTCGCGACGAAGATGGGCCGCCGTGTCGACCAGGTGCCCGAGCACTACACCTTGGCGAACTTCCGCGAGTGGACCGACCGCTCCCGCGCGAACCTCGGCCAGGACACCCTGGACCTGGTGCAGCTGCACTGCCCGCCCGGGCCGGTGTTCGACGACGACCGGGTCTTCGACGCCCTCGACACGCTGGTGCAGGAGGGCGCGATCGCGGCCTACGGCGTCTCCGTCGAGGAGGCGGAGCAGGCGCTGAAGTCGATCGCGCGCCCCGGCGTGGCCAGCGTGCAGATCATCCTGAACGCGTTCCGGCTCAAGCCGCTCGAGGAGGTGCTCCCCGCGGCCCAGGAGGCCGGCGTGGGCATCCTGGCCCGTGTGCCGCTGGCCTCGGGCCTGCTGTCGGGCAAGTACGACGAGCAGACCGAGTTCGGCGCGGACGACCACCGGAGCTTCAACCGGCACGGCGAGCAGTTCGACCAGGGCGAGACGTTCTCGGGCGTCGACTACGAGCAGGGCGTGCAGGCCGCGCGCGAGTTCTCCGCGCTGGTCGCGGAGCACGGGCCGGAGGGCGCCTCCCCCGCCCAGGCCGCGCTGGCCTGGGTGCTGCAGCTGCCGGGCGTCACCAGCGTGATCCCCGGCGCCCGCAACACGCGGCAGGCGGAGTCGAACGCCGCGGCCGGCGCGCTGCCCGCCCTCGGCGAGGACTTCGACCGGGGCGTGCACGGGCTGTACGACCGCTTCTTCCGCGCGGCGGTGCACGGCCGCTGGTGACCGGCGCGCGCCCGTGTCGAGGGCTCGACACGGGCGCGCGGGCGAGGCGCCCGCGCCCGTGCTCGACGCCCTGATGGGCCTGACGGCCGCGGGCGGCACCTCGGTCTCGCTGGGCGAAGTCGCAGGCCTCCGCCACCGGCCGGTGCCCGGTGATGCAGGTCGACCGGCAGCCGGGCGGCCCGGAGCTCCTGGACGGCGGAGGACCGCGGGCGGATGCGGCAGGCTGGCGGGATGCCCGTCGTCGCCGTGCTGCTGACCGGGGGGCGCGGGTCGCGCCTGGGCGGCGTCGACAAGGGCGCGCTGCGGCTGGAGGGTGCGACGCTGCTCGAACGCGCGCTCGACGCGCTGGCCGGTCTGCCGACGGTGGTCGTCGGGCCCCGACGGGCGGCGACGGATCGGCCGGGCGTGCTCGTGGTCCGGGAGGACCCGCCGCTGTCGGGTCCCGCCGCCGCCGTGGCCGCCGGCCTCGCGGCCGTGCCCGCCGACGCCGACCGGGTGCTGCTGCTGGCGGTCGACGTCGTCGGGCTGCCGGCCGTCGTGCCGCTGCTGCTGGCGGCGGATCCGGGCCCTGACGGCGTGGTGGCCGTCGACCCCGGGGGCCGGGAGCAGTGGCTGCTCGCCCTGGTGCGCAGACCGGCGCTGCAGGCGGCGGCCGCGGCGCTGGGCGATCCCGCCGGCACGTCCCTGCGCGCGCTGCTGGGCGGCCTGCGCCTGGCGCGGCTGCCGCTGCCGCCGGGCCTCCACGCGGACGTCGATACGGTGGACGACGCCCGAGCGGCGGGAGCGGGTCTGCCGGGCCAGGAGGAGGAGCGGGGATGACCGACGACACGGGTGCGGTGCTGGACGCCTGGTGGGGCGCGCTGACCGAGGCGCTGGGGCTGACCGACGTGCCGCAGGTGCGCGACGCGATCCTCGGCCTGGCCGGTGAGGCGGCGCACGGCGTCGTGCGGCCCGCCGCTCCGCTGACGACGTTCCTGGCGGGCTACGCGGCCGGACTCGCGGGCGGGTCGGAGCAGGACGTCGCCCGGGCGATCGCGACGTCGCGCGGCGCGATCACCGCGTGACGGCGCCGGACTGGGACGCCGCTCGCGCACTCGCCGCCGACCAGGCGCTGCTGCCCGTCGACGAGCTGGCGGTGGTCGCGGCGGCGGGCACGGTGCTGGCCGAGGACGTGCGCGCCCCCGGACCGGTGCCGCACTACGACTCCTCCGCCATGGACGGCTGGGCGGTCGCGGGCGACGCGCCCTGGACGGTCTCGGACGCGCTGCGCCCGGGCGGCGCCGTGGCCATCGTGACCGGCGGCCTGGTGCCGAGCGGCGCCGACGCGGTGATCCCGGCCGAGCGGGGACGGGTGCGGGACGGCGTGCTGCAGGCCGAGGCACCGCCTGCCGGGGCGCACATCCGCCGGGCGGGCGAGGAGGCGCCGGCCGGCACGGTGCTCGCCGCCGCCGGCACCCGGCTCTCCCCGGCCCATGCGGCGGTGCTCGGCATCGCGGGCATCGACCGCGTGCGGGTGCGCCGCCGTCCGACCGTGGTCCTGGTGCTCACGGGAGACGAGGTGGTGCGCGAGGGGCGTCCCGCCCCCGGCCGAGTGCGCGACGCCTTCGAGCCGCTGCTGCCGGTGGCGATCTCCCGATTGGGCGGCGCGGTGCTGCGGCTGATGCGCACCGGCGACGACGAGGCGGCGATCGCCGCGGCCGTGGCCGGCGAGGAGGACCTGGTGGTGACGGTGGGCGGCACGGGCCGCAGCAGCGCCGACCGCCTGCGCCGGGCGCTGGGCGACGTGCAGCCGGTGTTCGACGGGGTCGCCATGCGGCCGGGTCACCCGACGCTGCTGGGCGCGGGGCCGCGGCCCGTCCTCAGCCTGCCCGGCAACCCGCTCGCCGCCGTGGTCGCGCTGCTGTCGTTCCTGCCTCCGGTGCTCGACGGGCTCACCGGCGCCGTGCCGCAGCCCCTGCGCACCGCTCCGGCGGCCGTGGACCTGCCGGGCTGGCGCGGCACCTCCCTGGTGCCCTGCCGGCTGACGGCGACGGGCCTGCAGCCCGCGGACTCCGCCCGCCCGAACATGCTGCGCGGGCTGGCGGCCAGCGACGTGCTCGCCGTCGTGCCGGCGGCGGGCCTGCAGGCGGGCGCGCACGCCCGCCTGCTGCCCCTGCCCTGGTAGCGGCGTCCGGTCAGACGCCGGCCGGAACCCGGGTGCGCTCCAGCCGGATGCGGATGTCCTTCGCGGCCGGGCTGTTGCTCTCCTTGGCCGTGTGCTCGAGCGGCAGCAGCGGGTTGGTCTCCGGGTAGTAGGCCGCCGCGTTGCCGCTGGGCATGCGGTACGGCACGACCCGCCAGCCGGAGACGCGGCGCTCCACGCCCTGACGGTCCACGGACACCAGGTCGACCAGGTCGCCCTCGTGCAGGTCGCGCGCCATCAGCTCCTTGCGGTTCAGCATCAGCACCCGGCGGGCGTCGTGGATGCCGCGGTAGCGGTCGTCCTTGCCGTAGATCGTGGTGTTGAACTGGTCGTGGCTGCGGAGGGTCTGCAGGATCAGCGTCCCCTCCTCGATCTCCGGGTACTCCAGCTCGTTCACCGTGAACATCGCCTTGCCGGTCTCCGTGGGGAACTCGCGCTTGTCGCGCGGCGGGTGCGGCAGCACGAAGCCGCCGGGCACGTCCAGCTTCTCCTCGTAGGCCTGGAACCCGTCCACGACGTGCTCGATGTGCTTGCGGATGCGGCTGTAGTCGTCCTTCAGCGCGCTCCAGTCGACCTGAGCGGCGTTCGGACGGCCGTCGAGCACGGCCTCGGCGATGCCGCAGACGATCGCGACCTCGCTCTTCAGGTGCGGGGAGGCGGGCGGCAGGTGGCCGTGGCTGGCGTGCACGTTCAGCACGGTGTCCTCGACGCTGACCCGCTGGGGACCTGCGGCCTGCAGGTCCACCTCGGTGCGGCCGAGGCACGGCAGGATCAGCGACCGACGGCCGTGCACGACGTGGCTGCGGTTCGGCTTCGTGGAGATCTGCACGTTCAGCTCGAGGCCGCGCATCGACTCCTCGGTCTGCACCGTGTCCGGCGTCGCCCGCGTGAAGTTGCCGCCCAGGCCGACGAACACCTTGACCTTGCGGTCCTTCATCGCCTGCAGCGCCTTCACGGTGTCGTAGCCGTGCTCCTGCGGCGAGGTGAAGGAGAACTCCTTCGACAGGGCCTCGTGGAACTTCGGCGGCATCTTCTCCCAGATGCCGACGGTGCGGTCGCCCTGCACGTTGGAGTGCCCGCGCACCGGCATCAGGCCGGCGCCGGGGCGGCCGACGTTGCCGGTGAGCCAGGCGATCGAGGCCAGGTCGCGGATCGTCGCGACACCGTTGACGTGCTGCGTGATGCCCATCGCCCAGCAGATGATCATCGACTTCGCGTCGGCGATCATCCCCGCCAGCTTGCGGATCTGCTGCTGGGGCAGCCCGGTGGCGTGCTCGACCTCCGCCCAGTCCAGCCCCGCCACGTGGTCGCGGTACTCCTCGAAGCCGCTGGTGTGGCGGGCGATGAAGTCGTGGTCCAGCACGGTGCCGCCGCGCTGCCCGTCCAGCTCGATCAGCACCGCGCCCAGCGCCTGGAACAGCGCCTGGTCGCCGGCCAGCTTGATCTGCAGGAACTCGTCCGCGATCTGGCTGCCGCGGAACACCAGGCCCTTGACCGACTGCGGGTTGTCGAAGTGCAGCAGGCCCGCCTCGCGCAGCGGGTTGATGGCGACGATGCGGCCGCCGTTCTTCTTCGCGTTCTCCAGCCGGGTCAGCATGCGGGGCGCGTTCGTGCCCGGGTTCTGACCGGCGATGAGGATGAGGTCCGCGTGCTCCAGGTCCTCGATCGTGACCGAGGCCTTGCCCACGCCCATGACCTGCGCGAGGCCGATGGAGGTCGACTCGTGGCACATGTTCGAGCAGTCGGGCAGGTTGTTCGTGCCGAAGGAGCGGGCGAGCAGGCCGTACGTGAAGGCGGACTCGTTCGAGGCGCGGCCGGAGGTGTAGAACACGGCCTCGTCGGGGTCGGCCAGCTTGGCGAACTCCTCCTTCACGATCGCGAAGGCGCGCTCCCAGGTGACGGGGCGGTAGTGGGTGTCGCCCGCCTCCAGCAGCATCGGGTGCGTGATGCGGCCCTGCTTGCCGAGCGCGTAGTCGTCCCAGGTCTCCAGGTCGGCGATCGAGTGGGCGGCGAAGAACTCCGGCGTCGCGCGGGCCTTGGTGGCCTCCTCGGCGACGGCCTTCGCACCGCTCTCGCAGAACTCCGCGGGGCTGCGGCGCTTCACGTCGGGATCGGGCCAGGCGCAGCTCATGCAGTCGAAGCCCTTGGCCTGGTTGATGTCGAGCAGGGTGCGCATGGTGCGCACCGCCCCCATCTCCTCCTCGCCCATCAGCAGCGACTGCTTGATGGCGCCCCAGCCCGTGGCGTGCGTGCGCGGCTTCGTCACCCGCAGCTTCGCGTCGTCGATGTTCTCCTGCGCGCGTGCGCCGCTGTCGTCACCCATGTGCCGGTCCTCCTCGAGAAGCGTTCGCGATGCTACGACCGGGGGCTGACCGTCGCGGTGCGATCATCGCCGCATGAGGTCGATCGCCAGGCGGCGGGTGCGCACGGTGCGGCTGGAGGGCCCCCCGCGCACCCGCGAGGACGTGCTGGCGGTCGAGGAGCCGCTGGAGGTGCGGGTGAACGGCGCCCGCTTCAGCGTCACGATGCGCACGCCCGGCGACGACTTCGACCTGGTCGCCGGCTTCCTGGTGTCGGAGGGCGTGATCGCGCGCGGCGACGACCTGCCCGGGATGCGGGTGGTCACCGGGCTCGGCGCGGACGGCGAGCCGACGTTCAACATCGTGGACGCGGCCGTCAGCGGCCCCGGGGTGCGCGCGGCGGCCGAGCGGGCCAGGACCCTCTACACGACGAGCGCGTGCGGGGTGTGCGGGCTGGCGTCGATCGACGCGGTGACCACCGCCAGCGCCTTCCCGATCCTGCCCGTGGGGCTGACCCTGCCCGCGGACGTGCTGGCGGGTCTGCCCGACCGGCTGCGAGCGGCGCAGCGCCTGTTCGACTCGACCGGCGGGGTCCACGCGGCCGGGCTGTTCGACGCCGACGGCGAGCCGCTGGTCGTGCGGGAGGACGTGGGCCGGCACAACGCGGTGGACAAGGTCGTCGGCTGGGCGCTGCGGGAGGGCCGGCTGCCGCTGGCCCGCACCGTGCTGCAGGTGTCGGGCCGGGCGTCGTTCGAGCTGGTGCAGAAGGCGCGCATGGCGGGCATCCCGGTGCTCGCGGCGGTCAGCGCGCCCTCGTCGCTGGCGGCCGAGCTGGCGGAGGAGGCGGGCATCACCCTGGTGGGCTTCAGCCGGGGCCGCTCCTTCAACGTCTACGCGCACGGCCACCGCGTCGTCTGACCCCCTGCCGGACGACGGGACCGGTGCGGGACGACGGAGCGATCCGGCCGCCGACGCGTCCGGTCCGCACGGACTCCGTCGTCCGGACGCTCAACCGCGGCGGCTGTAGCGGTCCGAGACCGCGAGCACCCCCATCGAGATCCCGAACGCGACGACCACCGAGATGAGCACCACCGCGGTGCTCGAGCCGGCGAGCAGCTGGACGATCAGGATCAGCAGCGCGAGCAGCGCCGAGATCAGCAGGTTGCGCTTCAACGGTCCTCCGCGTGATCGGATGCAGGAAGGGCTGACCGGAGGAACGGCGTGTCGTGGTCGACACGCCGGAACGCGGCGCCGATCTCCTTCATTCGTACAGGATCAGGGCAGGCCGGCGGCCCAGTCGCCGTAGACCGCCTCCGTGTTGGCGGCGACCTGGGCTCCCAGCTCGGCGACGTCGACCCCCAGCTCCGCCGCCATGAGGCGCAGGGTGTGCGGCACCAGGTAGGGCGCGTTCGGCCGGCCGCGCATGGGCGTCGGCGCCAGGTAGGGCGCGTCGGTCTCGACGAGGATCCGGTCGAGGGGCGTGACGGCGAGCGCCGCCCGCAGCCCGACCGCCGTCTTGAACGTGACCGTGCCGGCGAACGACAGGTACCAGCCGCGCTCGGCGGCGAGTCGGGCCAGACCGGCGTCGCCGCTGAAGCAGTGGAACACGGTGCGCTCCGGCGCCCCGACGCGCAGCAGCGTCGAGACGACCTCGGCGTGCGCGTCGCGGTCGTGGATCTGCAGCGCCAGGCCGTGCCGCTCCGCGATGTCGATGTGCGCCTCGAAGGAGCGGAACTGGGCGGCGCGGCCCTCCTCCCCCGTGCGGAAGAAGTCGAGGCCGGTCTCGCCGACCGCCCGTACGCGGGGCTGCGCGGCCAGGCCGTCGATCACGGCGATCGCGGCGTCCAGGTCCTCCTCGGACAGCCGGGCGGCGTCGTTCGGGTGGATCGCGACCGCGGCCAGCATGCGGGGCTCGGACGCCGCCGCCTCGGCCGACCAGCGGCTCGACTCGACGTCGGTGCCCACCTGCACGACGCCCTTCACCCCGACCGCGGCCGCGCGGTCGAGCTGCTCGCGCCAGTCGAGCGCGGCGCCGTCCTCGTCGCGGAACCAGCCCTCGCCCGAGAACGGGTCCAGGTGCGTGTGGTCGTCGTAGACCGCGACGGGCAGCGGCTCCGGCAGCGGCGGGTAGGAGCGGTCAGCCATGCGCGCGGATCGAGGGGGTCACGCGGCGTCGATGCGCGGGAACAGGGGCTCCAGCGGCGACACGCGGGCGCCGGCGGGCAGCAGGCCCCACTCCCCCGCCTCCCGCAGCGGCTGCTCGTGCAGGGCGCCCAGCGCGGCCTCCGCAC
This sequence comes from Microbacteriaceae bacterium, assembly GCA_022701925.1. GTDB lineage: Bacteria > Actinomycetota > Actinomycetes > Actinomycetales > Microbacteriaceae > Amnibacterium. Next base: position 3,421 of record JAKONM010000309.1, on the reverse strand, counting down.
CGAGCGCGCGCCACAGGGTCGCGGTCGAGCGGGTCAGCACCGGGGACAGCAGCACGGCCAGGGCGCGCAGACCCTCGGCCGCCGTCGCCAGCACCGCGTCCAGCCGATCGGCATCGGCGGGGTCCTTCGCCAGCACCCACGGCTGCTCCAGGGTGATGTAGCCGTTCAGCTCCTCCACGATGCGCCAGATCGCGGCGAGCGCCTCGTGCGGCGCCATGCGGTCGATCGCGGCGTCCGCATCCGCGGCCGCGGCGGCGACGGTCTGCCGGATGCCGAGGTCCCGCTCGGAGGGCTCCCCCGCGGCCGGCACGGCGCCGTCGCGGTACCGCGTGATCATGGCGATCACGCGGGAGGCCAGGTTGCCGAAGCCGTTGGCGAGCTCGGCCTGGTAGCGGGCCGCCAGGTCCTCCCACGAGAACGAGCCGTCCTGCCCGAACGGGATCGCGCGCATGAAGGAGTAGCGGAAGGCGTCCGAGCCGAACGTGTCGGTGATCTGCGACGGCGCGATGCCGGTCGCCTTCGACTTCGACATCTTCTCGCCGCCGACGAGCAGCCAGCCGTGGGCGAACACCTGCCTCGGCACCTCGAGCCCGGCGGCCATCAGCATCGCCGGCCAGATCACCGCGTGGAAGCGCAGGATGTCCTTGCCGACCAGGTGCACGGCCGGCCAGCGCCGCGCGAAGGTCGCCTCGTCCTCGCCGTAGCCGACCGCGGTCACGTAGTTCAGCAGCGCGTCGAACCACACGTAGACGACGTGGCGCTGGTCCCACGGCACCGGTACGCCCCAGTCGAACGTGCTGCGGCTGATCGACAGGTCGTCCAGCCCGCGGCGCACGAACTGCACGACCTCGTTGCGGGCGCTCTCGGGCTGCACGAAGTCGGGCCGCTCCTCGTACAAGGCCAGCAGGCGGTCGGTGAAGCGGCTCATGCGGAAGAAGTAGTTGCGCTCCTTCGAGAGCTCCACCGGGATGGAGTGGATGGCGCACACCAGCTCGCCGTCGTACCTCCCGGTGCCGGTGACCAGGTCGGCGGTCTGCTTGTACTCCTCGCAGCCGACGCAGTAGAAGCCCTCGTAGTCGCCCGCCTCGATGAAGCCGGTGTCGTACAGCTTCTGGATGAAGGCCGCGACGCCCTGCTCGTGGCGGGGCTGGGTGGTGCGGATGAAGTCGTCGTTCGCGATGTCCAGGGTCTCGAGCAGCGGGATCCACGACTCCTGCACCAGCTTGTCGGCCCACTCCCGCGGGCCCATGTCGTTGGCGGTCGCGGTGCGCAGCATCTTCTGGCCGTGCTCGTCCGTACCGGTCAGCGACCAGGTGTCGTCGCCGGCCTGCCGGTGCCAGCGCGCGATGACGTCCGCGGCGACCTCCGTGTACCCGTGCCCGATGTGCGGCACGTCGGAGGGGTAGAAGATCGGCGTGGTGATGTAGAACGACCGGTCCGCTGGCACCGCGGAATCCTACCGGCGACCGGCGGAAGCGCCCTCCGGCACCGGTCGGCGCCGCCTCGCGACCGGGCGGCTCAGGGCTTGGAGACCTGCAGCACCACCTCGCCGAGGCCCGAGCGGGCGGCCAGCCCGCGGTAGGCCTCCTGCACCTCGTCCAGCGGGTGGCGCGCCTTGATCGGCACCTCGAAGCCGCCCTGGGAGGCGATGGCGGCCAGCTGCGCGACGCCCGCGGCGGGGTCGTCGAGGGCGGCCATGCCCTTCCCCTGCACGCCGAGCCGCTCGACCGCGGCGAAGTCGATGATCGTGTCGACCCGCTCCGCCGGCACGCCCAGGGCGATCGCCAGATCCGTGTAGCCGTGGCCGAAGCAGTCGTAGAAGGCGGTGACGCCGTCGGGCGCCGCCTCGCGCAGGCGCTGCTCCAGGCCGTCGCCGTAGGACACCGGCTCGGCGCCGTGCTCGCGGAGCCACCCGTGGTTCGCCTCGCCCGCCACGGCGATCACCCGCGCGCCGGTGCCGACGGCCAGCTGGGTCAGGAACACGCCCACGCCGCCGGCCGCCCCGGCGACGACCGCGGTGTCGCCGGCCTGCACCGGCACGGCCTGCAGCATCGCCAGCGCCGTCGTGCCCCCGACGTAGAGCGTCGCCGCGACGTCCCAGGGCAGCGCATCGGGCTTCGGCACCACCCGGTCGGCGGGCAGCAGCGCCAGCTCGGCCTGCGCGTTCCGGCCGTCGGAGAGCCCGATCACCGCCTCCCCCGTCTGCACGTGCGCGACGCCCGGCCCGACCGCGGCGACGACGCCGGCCAGGTCGCTGCCCTGCCCCTCCGGGAACTCGGCCGGGAACATCTCGCGCATCGCTCCGCTGCGGATCGACGCCTCCCCGGGGTTCACGCCCGCGGCGACCACGCGCACCACGACCTCGCCCTCGCCGGGCTGCGGGTCGGGCACCTCCTCCACCCGCAGCACCGTCTCGTCGCCGTACTCGTGGAACCGCACCGCTCGCATGCCGTCTGCAACGCCCGCCTCCGCCCGCCGATTCCGGACGCGGCGGGCCTCGCGGATCCGCAGGAACTCGCCGACACGCCGCTGGAGGAGGCCTGCTGCGCGGCGTGTCGCCCGGGAACTGCGGACCGGCGCGGGAACTGCGGATCCGCGAATCCCGGAGGGAGGCGGTCAGGCGGTCAGGGCCGCGTCGTAGAGGGCCTTGCGGGAGAGGCCGGTCGCCGCAGCGACCTCGGCGGAGGCGTCCTTCAGCCGTGCGCCGCCGGCGACCAGGTCGCGCACCCGCACGACGCCGTCCTCGAGCGAAGCGGCGACGGGCTCGACCCCCGCCAGCACGACCACGACCTCGCCGCGGACCCCGCCGGCGGCCCACGCCGCCACCTCGGCGACCGTGCCGCGCACGACCTCCTCGAACAGCTTGGTCAGCTCGCGCGCGACGACCACGCGGCGGTCGGGCCCGAACGCCTCCACCATCGCGTCGAGCAGGGCCGCCGTGCGGTTCGGCGACTCGAACAGCACGACCGTGCGCGGCTCGGCCGCCAGGGTGCGCAGGAACCGCAGGCGCTCGCCCGGCTTCCGCGGCGCGAAGCCCTCGAACACGAAGCGGTCGGTCGGCAGGCCCGACAGCGCCAGCGCCGTGAGCACGGCGCTGGGTCCCGGCACCGCCGTCACCCGCACGCCGGCGTCGATCGCGGCGCGCACCAGCGCGTAGCCCGGGTCGGAGACGGTGGGCATGCCCGCGTCGGAGACCAGCACCACGTCGCCCTCGGCGGCCAGCGCGACCAGCTCGCCCAGCCGCGCGCGCTCGGTGTGCTCGTTGACCACGACCAGCCGCGGGCGGTTCGCGACGCCGAGCCCGGTCAGCAGCCGCTGGGCGACCCGGGAGTCCTCCGCGGCCAGCACCGTCGCCGACTCCAGGGTCTCGACGAGCCGTCGGGTGGCGTCGCCCAGGTTCCCGATGGGCGTTCCGGCGAGC
>JAKONM010000297.1 GCA_022701925.1 Microbacteriaceae bacterium | reverse complement strand
CCTGCTGCAGCGGTACCGCTCCATCGCGTCGGGCCGCAAGCCGGAGACCGACGAGCAGCGCATGCAGATCGTGCGGCTCGTGGCGGAGCAGGAGCTGGAGGAGGCGCGCGGCGCGACCACCGGCGAGAACATGTTCACGATGATCCGCAAGATCGGGTCGGCGAAGGCGGCGCTCGCGGCGGACTACGCCACGCAGCTGGCCCGCAGCGTGGGCAAGGTCGTGCTGTTCGCGAAGCACATCGACGTGATGGACCAGGCGGAGGCGACCTTCGCCCGGCGCGACATCAAGTCGGTGTCGATCCGCGGCGACCAGACCGCCGCCGCCCGCGAGCGCGCCGTCGACTCGTTCCTGAACGACCGGAAGACGAAGGCGATCGTCTGCTCGCTGTCGGCCGCCGGCGTCGGCATCAACCTGCAGGTCGCCTCCAACGTGGTGCTGGCCGAGCTGTCGTGGACGGCCGCCGAGCAGCAGCAGGCCATCGACCGCACGCACCGCATCGGCCAGTCCGAGCCGGTGACCGCCTGGCGCATCATCGCCGCGCACACGATCGACGCCCGCATCGCCGAGCTGGTCGACAGCAAGGCGTCGCTGGCCGCGCGGGCGCTGGACGGCGACGACAGCGAGGTGGCGGGGGAGACCTCCGTGCAGCTGGACGCCCTGATCTCCCTGCTGCGGGACGCGCTGAAGCTCTGACCCCACGGGGGCGGAGCGACCGCATGCCCGAAGCGGGCCGGGCGGGCGACGGGCGGTCGTAGGGTGAGGGCGTGATCACCGGACTGCTGGGCGCCCTCGCGGTGCTGCTGCGCCCGGACGCGGCCGGCGCCGAGGTGCTGCTGGCCGCCGGCCTGCTCGCCGCGCTGCTCGCGGTGTCGGTGATCGCCCGCGTCTCCACGACCTCCGCGGCGGTCGTGACGCCCGCTGCGGTCGACGGGTTCGCCGAGCTGCGGGTGCTGCTGCGCGCCAGCCGCCCCGACGCCGCGGGTCACCGGCGGGCGAGGGCTCCGGGCTCCACGCGCTGAGCCGACCCCTCGCGGGGTCCCGCGCGCCCGCGCCCCGATGCCGTCCGGGGCGGATCCCGGCGTCCCGACCGGGACGACCGCACCTGCAGCCCGAAGGCGTCCCTCCATGTCCCTGCCCGACCTCCTCGCCCCGATCCGCCTCGCGGTCGAGGCCCTGCTGACCGCCCTGCACGACCTGCTGGTCGCGTGCGGGCTCGACCCCGCCGCCGGGCTCGGCTGGCTGCTGGCCGTCGCCCTGCTCACCGTCCTGGTGCGGTCGGCGCTGCTGCCGCTCGCCGTCCGCCAGCACCGCGCCGCGATCCGGATGCGCGCGCTGGCCCCCGAGCTGCAACGATTGCGCGACCGCTTCCACGGCCGCACCGACCCCGCGTCGCGCCGCGCGCTCGCGGCGGAGACGGCCGACCTGCAGCGGCGGGGCGGGGTGTCGCCGCTCGACGCGCTGCTGCCCCTGGCCGTGCAGGCGCCGCTGTTCATCGCGCTGGTCCAGGCGCTGGACCATGCGGCGCACGGCTCCGGAGTCGCGGCGCTGGCCTCCTTCGCGGCGGCCGCCGCCTTCGGGGCGCCCTTGGCGGCGGGCGCGCTGTCGGGCGGCCTGCCGGGCGCCCTGGTGGGAGGCGCGCTGCTGCTGGTCACCGCCGGCGCGCAGGTGCTGTCGCAGCACCTGGCCCTCGCCGCGGCGCCGACCGCTCCGGGCGCCCGCCTGCTGCTGGTGCTGCCGCTCGTGACCGCGGTCGCCGGACTGGCGTTCCCGGTCGGGGTGACGGCCTGCTGGGCCTGCTCGGCGCTCTTCACGCTGGCCCAGCAGGCGGTGCTGCCGCGCCTGGTCCGCACCGCCTGACCCGCTCGTGCGGTTCCTCCGCGCAGGTGCGGCCACCGGAGCGGCCGCACCTGCGCGGAGGATCTGCAGACGCGGTCAGGGGTGGAGGAGCACCTTCGTCCAGCCGTCGAGGCGCGCGTCGAAGTTCTTGTAGCCCTCCACGGCCTCGTCGAGGTTCAGCTCCTGGCTCACGATGACGCCGGGGTGGATCGCGTCGCGGTGGATGAGGTTCCGCAGGCCCCGGTTGTACTGCTTGACGTTCGCCTGGCCCGTGGCCATCGACTGGCCCTTGAAGAAGAAGGTGCCGAAGTCGAAGGCGAACCGCCCCTTCTTCGCCAGGTCGTCCTCGGCGTTCGGGTCCTCGGGCACGAAGACGCCGATCACGCCGATGCGGCCGGTGGGCCGCACGACCTGGATCAGCGAGTTGATCGTGATGCCCGGCTTCTCCGCGCCGTCGTGGTCGTGCGCCTGGTAGCCGACCGCCTCCACGCCCGCGTCCACGCCCTCGCCGCGGGTCAGGTCGAGGACCTGCTGCACCGCGTCGCCCGCGCTGTCGTCGATCGGCGTCGCGCCGACGGTCTCCGCCAGCTTCAGGCGGTCCGGCTGGTGGTCGATCACGTAGACCTCGGCCGCGCCGCGCACCTTCGCCGAGATCGCCGCCATCAGGCCGACCGGGCCAGCGCCGTAGACGACGACGGAGTCGCCCGTGCCGACCTTCGCCAGCTCGGTGCCGTGGTACCCCGTGGGGAGGATGTCGGAGAGCATCGTGTAGTCGCGCTGCTTCTCCCGGGCGTCGTCCGGCAGCACCAGCGCGTTCCAGTCGGCCCAGGGCACCCGCAGCAGCTCGGCCTGACCGCCGCTGTACGGGCCCATGTCGGCGTAGCCGTAGGCGGCGCCGGCGCTGCCCGGGTTCGCGGTGAGGCAGAACCCGGTCTTGCCCGACTCGCAGTTCTTGCAGAAGCCGCAGCCGATGTTGAACGGCAGCACGACCATGTCGCCGACCCGGACCTTGACGACGGCGTCGCCGACCGCGACGACCTCGCCCATGTTCTCGTGGCCCAGCACCTTGCCGGTCTCCACGTCGGTGCGTCCCTCGTACATGTGCAGGTCGCTGCCGCAGATGTTCGCGGTGGTGATCCTGACGAGGGCGTCGGTCGGGCTCTCGATCCGGGCGTCGGGGACCTCGTCCACCGAGACGTTCTTCGGGCCGTGGTAGACGAGTGCGCGCATGATGCTCCTTCACGGGCTGCTCAGGTGCAGGCCCTGCCGATCACGGTGCGCTCGCCTGCTGAACGGCACCGGGACGTCGGCTGTGCGTGCTCGCAGGCGGACCGCGTCCGGGTGTGCCTCCTCCTCCGCGCGCCGCTCAGCCACGGCGGTCCGATCGGCGGGCGGCCCTCGGACCGCCGTGTCAGGAGGGTTCGACCTCGGCCAGTCCCAGCAGGTCGAGGATCCACGCCAGCTCGAACGCGCGCTCCCGCCAGGCGGAGTAGCGGCCGCTGACCCCGCCGTGCCCGGCGCTCATCTCGGTCTTCAGCAGCACGTCCGCGCCGACCTCCCGCAGGCGGGCGGTCCACTTGGCCGGCTCGACGTAGAGCACGCGGGTGTCGTTCAGGCTGGTGGTCGCGAGGATGCGCGGGTACGGGTGCTCGCCCACGTTCTCGAGGGGCGAGTACGACTTCATGTAGGCGTACACCTCGGGGTCGTGCAGCGGGTCGCCCCACTCGTCCCACTCGATGACGGTCAGCGGCAGGGACGGGTCGAGGATCGACGTCAGCGGGTCGACGAACGGCACGCCCGCGTGGATGCCGGCGAACAGCTCCGGCGCCAGGTTCGCGACGGCCCCCATCAGCAGCCCGCCGGCGCTGGCGCCCTCGGCCACCATGCGGTCCGGCGCCGTGATCCCGGCCTCGACCAGGTGCCGCGCGCAGGCCACGAAGTCGGTGAAGGTGTTCCGCTTCGCCAGCGTCTTGCCCTGCTCGTACCAGTGGCGCCCCATCTCGCCGCCGCCGCGCACGTGCGCGATCGCGAAGACCGCGCCGCGGTCCAGCATCGAGAGGCGCGCGATGGAGAAGGACGGGTCGATGCTGGCCTCGTAGGAGCCGTAGCCGTACAGCAGCAGGGGAGCGGGCAGCCCGCCCTCCAGCACGTCGGCCCGCCCGACCAGGGAGATCGGCACGCGGGTGCCGTCCTCGGCGGTCGCCCACTCGCGGCGCTCGCGGTAGCGGGAGGGGTCGTAGCCGCCCAGCACCGGCTGCTGCTTCAGCACGCGGCGCTCGCCGGAGGCGACCTCGAGGTCGAACACCGTCGACGGGGTGATCATCGAGGCGAAGCCGATGCGCAGCGTCGGCTGCCGCCACTCCGGGTTCGAGCCGACTCCCGCCGTGAAGAGCGGTTCGTCGAAGCCGATCTCCTCGATGCCGTCGGCGCCGAGCAGCCCGATGCGCGACAGGCCGCCGCGGCGGTAGGACACCGCGGTGAAGCCGGCGAACGCGTCGACCTCCTCCAGCCGGGTGCCGATCGCGCCCGGCAGCAGCACGTCGCGCGGGCCCTCCGGGTCGAGCGGATCCACGGACACCAGCTCGAAGTCCTCGTGGCCGTCGTTGTGGAGGATCAGCAGGCGGTCCGCCCCGTCGACCACGCCGTGCTCGACCTCGTACTCCACGCCCTCGCGGCGCGGCCACACCACCCGGAAGCCCTGCTCGGGGTGCTGCAGGTCGAGCAGGCGCGCCTCGCTGGTGATCTTGCTGCCGACGGCGATCTCGATGAAGCGGCGGCTGCGGGTCATGCCCACGCCGACCCAGTAGCGCTCGTCCGGCTCCGTGAAGACCTGCTCGTCGTCGCCGGTCGCGCCGAGCGCGTGCCGCCAGACGGTGTCGGGGCGCCACGCCTCGTCGCAGGTCGTGTAGTACAGCGCCCGCCCGGTGCCGTCGAACATCGCCCCGGGCATGGTGCCCTCGATCACGTCGGGCAGCGGCTCGCCGGTCGTCAGGTCCTTCACGTGCAGCACGTACCGCTCGTCGCCCACGGTGTCGACGGCCCACAGCAGCAGCGACCCGTCGGGGGAGACGTCGAAGCTGCCGAGCGAGTAGAACTCGTGGCCGGCCGCCTCGGCGTCGTCGTCGAGCAGCACCTGCTCGCCGGGCACGTCGCCCTCGAGCGCGGGCGGGGTCCAGTCGTCCGGCCCCGAGATCGGCGCGCGGCAGTGCCGGGCGTACTGCTTGCCCTCCTGCGTGCGGCTGAAGTACCACCAGTCGCCCTCGCGGGTCGGCACCGACAGGTCGGTCTCCTTGGTGCGGCCCTTGATCTCGCCGAACAGGGCCTCCCGCAGGGGCTGCAGGTGCGCGGTCCGCTCGTCGGTCCACGCGTTCTCAGCCTGCAGGTGCGCCAGCACGTCGGCGTCCTCGCGGTCGCGCAGCCACTCGTACTGGTCGACCACCGCGTCGCCGTGGTGCTCGCGCGGGGTCGGGCGGCGCTCCGCCAGCGGTGCCCCGCTCATGCCGACGCCCCCAGGAGCCGCTGCACGGCGCCCTCGGGGATCGGCAGCCACGGCGGCCTGTTGCGCACCTCGTACTCGCACTCGTACAGCGCCTTGTCCAGCTCCAGCGCGGTCAGCAGCGCCTCGTAGGGGGCGAGCGGCGCGCCCAGGCCGTGCTCGTAGCCCTCGAGGAACGCGGCCCTCGCCGCCCGCGACCAGGCGGCCGCGGCGTCGGCGTCGCCGCCCTCCAGCGCGATCGTGCCGGCGACGTAGTCGAAGGACCGCAGCATCCCGGCGACGTCGCGCAGGGGCACGTCGGGCTCGTTGCGCTCGGCCATCGGCCGCAGCGGCTCGCCCTCGAAGTCGAGCAGCACCCACCCGCGGTCCGGCACCAGCAGCACCTGTCCCAGGTGGAGGTCGCCGTGCACCCGCTGCAGCACGGGCCAGTCGCCGGCGGTGCCGTCCGCGATCGCCCGCTCGAGGTCCCGCTCCCGGTCGCGCAGCCGGGGGACGAGTGCGACCGCCCTGGCCGCGCGGGCGCGCATGCTGGCCAGCACCGCCTCGCGCGCCGCCGCGTCAGCCTCCCGCACCGGGAAGGCCTGCGCCAGGACCCGGTGCACCTCGGCGGTCGCTTCGCCCAGGGCGAGGGCCGGGCCGGTGAAGTCCTCGCCGGCGCGCGCGGCGACCAGCGCCACCCGCCAGGCGTCCTCCGTGCCGGCCAGGAACTCCTGCGCCACGGCCAGGTGGCCGCGGGCCAGCCCGCCCTCCACGTCCGGGTCCGGCCAGGTCGCGACGAGCGCGCCCCACGTGGCCGGCACGCGGTCGGACCCGGCGGCGGCGATCGCCGACTGCAGCACCACGTCCGGGTTCTCGCCGTCGTGCAGGGCGCGGAAGACCTTCACGATCACGGCTGCGGACGACCCGTCCTCGCGCTGCGCGTCGACGATGATCGAGGTGTTCGACTGCTCGCCGGACAGCACCCGCGCCGAGCGCAGGGTCGGCGCGCCGCCGCTCCACCCGAGCGGCACGCCGCGCACCGCGACCCCGTCGTCGCCCTCCCGCTGCCCGCCGGAGAGCACCAGCTCGAGCAGCGCCGCCACGTAGGCGGCGTCCCGGGGACCGTCGACCAGCTCGCCGCCGTCGACGGCGCCGATGACGCCCGGCTCGCCGTCCGCGTCGCGCAGCACGACGGGCACCTGGTACAGCGCCTCGGTGCCGGCGGTGCGGTCGCGCAGCAGCAGGGTGCGGACGGACGCGTCGGAGGCCAGCGGGAACGCGCCCGCCACCTCGAGGCGAGGCGTCCCCGTGCCGGCGAACCAGCGCTGGCCGCCGATCCAGGTGCGCAGGGGACCGTCGTCGACGAGGGCTCGGTCAGACATGCCTGAACGCTAGCGAGCGCCGCCCGCACGCCGCCTCCACGGCGGGTGCGGGCGGGCCGTGCTCAGGATCGGGAGGAGCCGTTCTCGTCGGAGCCCGGGGCGTCGCCCTCCACGACCGCCTCGACCTCCTCCACCTGCTCGTCACCCAGCGCTTCGGCGACGGACCGGGTGAGCGGCTGCTCCTCCTGCGGCTCCGTCGCCGCCGGTGCGGCGCCGGGCGTCGGGCGGGGCCTCGCGGGCTTCGGCCGCGGCTTGGCCGCAGCGGGCTTCGTCGTCGAGCCGCGCGCCGGCTTCTTCTTCGGCTCGGGCTCGGGCTCGGGCTCGGGCTCGGGCTCGTCGGTCGGCGCGGGCTGCTCGTCCTCCGATGCGGAGGGCCGGGCGTCGTCGTCCCCGACCGCGGCTTCGACCGCCTCGACCTGCTCGTCCCCGAGCGCTTCGGCCACGGTCTCGGTGAGGGGCTCGTCGTCCGCGTCGGACCGCTCGGTCGACCCGGACTGCCCGGTCGATGCGGACTGCTCGGCGGGCCCCGCCGCGTCGACGGCGCCGCCCTCGCCGGCGGCCCGCTCCTCCCGACCTCCGGAGCCGGCCTGCGCGTCGTCGTCCGGGTCCACCGCGGCCTCGACGGCCTCGACCTGCTCGTCGCCGAGCGCCTCGGCCACCGTCTCCGTTAGGGGGTCGGGCTCGGCGGTCGGCGCGGCGTCGGCCCCCGCGGAGGAGTCGTCCGCGACGGGTCCGTCCGACGACGGCTCGGACCGCTCGTCCGTGGACGGCTGCTCCTCAGCGGGCTCCTCGTCATCGGGCTCCGAGGCCAGCGACGCGTCGCGGGCGTCGGCGGCCTGGCGGAGGGCCCGCTCGAGGCCCTCGGTCGACTTCTCGCGCCAGCCCTCGGCCGTGTCGACGGCGCGGGTGCGCACGTCCTCGGCCGTCTCGGAGACGCGGTCGCGCAGGTGACCGGCGCCCTCGGCCGCCTGGTCGCGCAACCGGTCGGCGGAGGCGGCGCTGCGCTCCCGCAGCATGCGGGCGGACTCCGCGGTGCGGCGCCGAGCATCCTGGTTGCGGCCCGCGCCGATGGCGGCGACCACCAGGCCGCCGGCGAAGATCCCCAGCGAGACGATCCAGCCGACGCGGCGCGCCCTCACTGCTGCACCGTCCCGTCGTCCTCGACGGGACGCAGGTCCGCGTCCTCGGGGACGGAGAAGTCCTGCTCGACGCTCTCGAGCGACGGCGTGCCCTCGGGTTGCTCACGGCTCATGGCCCCACGGTAGCCGTCGCTCCCGACCGCATCCCGGTGGTCCTCCGAGGGTGCCGACCGCCGGCGAACGGCCGCCCCGGCCGCCTCCGCCGCGTGCGTCCTGCGGGTCAGCGCCCGCGTCCTCGCGGTGTCGCGCAGCGGCGCGCGCACCTGCGCCTCGGCCCGGATGCCCGATCGCAGCTGGCGCAGCCGCACCAGCTCGACGTCCAGGGCGGCGCCGTACACGAGCACCAGGTCGATCAGGTACATCCAGAGCAGCAGCACCAGCGGTGCGGACAGCCAGCCGTAGACCGCGTCGTAGTGGCCGACCGTCGACAGGTACAGCGCGAACCCCGCCGTCGCGGCGCCGCAGCCGGCGACGGCGATGAAGGCGCCCCAGCCGATCGGCCCCAGCAGCCGCCGGCGCACGTTCGGCGACCGCACGTACAGCGCCGCCAGCATCAGGGCCAGCACCAGCGCGACCACCGGCCACTTGCCGACCTGCAGCACCACCAGCCACGGGCCGGACACGCCCTGCCGCTCGGCGACGCGGGCGACCAGCTGCGGGGTCGCCAGCACCAGGCCGACGCAGGTGAAGAGGCCCCCGACCAGCGGCACCGACAGCAGCACCATCGCCGCGCGCGACCGCCACGGGGGACGCCCCTCCGGCACGCCGTAGAAGGCGTTCAGGGTGCGACCGAAGCACTCCGCGTAGGCCGAGACCGCCCACACCGTGAGGACCAGCCCGATCGCGAGGCCGAGCCCGGGCGCCGGGATCGTGGTCAGCTGCAGCAGCGGATCGCGCAGGGCCTCCACCGTGGAGGCGCGCGCGACCAGGCCCACGACGTCGAGCAGGGCGTCGATGGCCCGGCCGCTGCCGGTCACCAGCGCCAGCGCCGACACCAGGGTGAGCGCCACGGGGAACAGCGCCAGGCTGGCGTAGAAGGTCAGGGCCGCCGCCGCGTCGACCCCCTCCCCGCGGGAGAAGGTGAGGGCCGTGCGGGACAGCACGAACCGGCGGTCGCCCGCGACGCGGCCGGCCGGCGCGCGCATCCCGCCCGGGCGGTCGCGACGACGCGGATCAGGGCTCACGGACCACGTCGGCCGGCTGCCGCTCCGGCCGCCACCCGCGCCAGGCGGCGTGCCGCAGGCGCCCGTCGTCGGTCCACTCCGCGAACCGCACCTCGCCCACCAGCGCCGGGGCGACCCAGTGCGCGTCGGCGGCGTCGGGGCGGGGCACGTCGGCCACCGCGGGACGCGCCTGCTCGAGCGGCCGCAGCAGCGCGGCGACGCCGTCCAGGTCGGCGTCGGAGAAGCCGGTGCCGACCCGGCCCGCGTAGGTCAGCACGCCGTCCCGGTGCACGCCCGTCAGCAGGCTGCCGACGCCGCCCTCGCGGCGCCCGGCGCCCGGCCGCCAGCCGACGACCACCACCTCCTGGTGCCGCTCGTGCTTGCGCTTCACCCAGTCGGCGCTGCGGGCACCCGACCGGTAGGGGCCGTCCGCCCGCTTCACGACCACGCCCTCCAGGCCCAGGGCGCGGCTGGTCGCCATGGCCGCGTCCACCTCCTGCTGCAGCTCGTCCCCGGTCGCCGTCGCGACCGCCGGCGGCACCTCCACCGGCCCGCCGACCTCCACGAGGCGCTCGAGCAGGTCGCGACGGTCGACCAGGGGCGCCTGCCGCACGTCGCGGCCGTCGACCTGCAGCACGTCGAAGAGGAACAGGCGCACCGGCGCGCCGCGGCGGGCGCGCTCCACGTCCTGCGGCCGGGTCAGGCCCATCCGCTGCTGCAGGCGGGAGAAGGCGGGCTGGCCCCGGTCGTCCAGCGCCACGACCTCGCCGTCGAGCACGGCGGCGTCGGCGTGCACGCGCTCGGCCAGCGCCTGCAGCTCGGGGTAGGTCGGGGTCAGGTCCAGGCCGTTCCGGCTCGTGAGGGAGACCCGGCCGCCCTCGACCCGGCAGAGCGCGCGGATGCCGTCCCACTTCATCTCGACGACCCAGCGCTCGTCGGGGTCGAGCGGCGCGCCGGCGACCGCGAGCATCGGCCCGGGCCCCTCCTCGGCGGGCGTGCCGGGGACGCGCGGCCGCTCCCGCCGCGAGGGCGCCGGCTCGAGGGCCATGCGGTGCACGAGCCACTGCTCGCCGTGCAGGGGGCCGTCGTCGCCGCGCGGCCGCCGATCGGTGCGGATCAGCGCGAGGCGCACCGGCCCGCCGCCCAGCCCGCCGTCCGGGCGGCCGTGCATCGTCGCGATCACCTCGTCGTCGCGGAACTTCTCGGCCGAATAGGTGCCGGCGTCCCAGACGTCCACGTGCCCGCCGCCGTACTCCCCGCGCGGGATGTCGCCCTCGAACGACGCGTACTCCAGCGGGTGGTCCTCGGTGTGCACGGCCAGCCGGTTCCGGCCCCCCTCCTCGGGCACGCCCTTCGGCAGCGCCCAGCTGACCAGCACGCCGTCCCGCTCGAAGCGCAGGTCCCAGTGCAGGCTGCTCGCCCGGTGCTGCTGGATCACGAACCCGTCGCCCGAGCCCGTCGCCGGCGCCGCCCGCGGCACGGGCTCGGGCGTGCGGGCGGGGTCGCGCATCGAGCGGTAGCGGGCCAGCGCGTCGGGCCGCCGGTCCGCGGGTGCCAGCGGCGCGGCCGGGTCGCCGTCGCGCCGCAGCCGCTCGACGACCTGCTGCGGGGTCAGCTGCGCCAGGCGCGGGTCGTCCAGCTCGTCCCAGGTGCGCGGCGCGCTGGCGTGCGGCTCGGGCGTGCCGCGCAAGGAGTAGGGCGCGATCGTCGTCTTCGCCGCGCGGTTCTGACTCCAGTCCAGCAGCACCCGGCCTGCGCGCTGCGCCTTCCCCATGTCGCTGACCACGAGATCGGGGTGGTCGGCCTCCAGCGCGCGCGCCAGCTCGTGCGCGACCTCGGTGACCTGGTCCGAGCTCCACGAGCCGTCCAGCGGCGCGAACAGGTGGAGGCCCTTCGACCCGCTCGTCACCGGCACGGCGTCGAGGCCCATGCCCTCGAGCACCGGCCGCAGCAGGCGGGCGACCTCCGCGCACTCGGCGAGGCCGGCGCCCTCGCCGGGGTCCAGGTCGAGCACCAGCCGGTCCGGGTGCGCCGGCGAGCCGTCGGCCGCGAACCGCCACTGCGGCACGTGCACCTCCAGGGTCGCGAGCTGCGCGAGCCAGGTCAGCGTCGCCAGGTCGTCCACCACCGGGTAGGTGCTGGTGCCGGAGCGGTGCTCGATCGCGCCGCGGCGGATCCAGTCCGGGGCGCCCGCCTCCAGGTTCTTGACGAAGAACGGCTTCGCGGGCGCGTCCGCGTCGCCCACCCCGTCGGGCCAGCGCTTGCGCGTGGCCGGCCGGCCGGCCGTCAGCGGCGTCATCACGTCGGCGACCGCCGCCCAGTAGGCCAGCGCGTCGCCCTTCGTGAAGCCGGTCGCCGGGTACAGCACCTTGTCCAGGTTCGTCAGCGGCACCCGCCGGCCGTCCACGACGACGACCTGCCTGCCCGCCGACCCGACCATCGGCTCAGCGTGGCCTGGTGGTCTGCTGAATCCCTGAGTCTCGAACGCGGGGGTGGAGCGGAGGCGCTCGGCGGAGGATGATCGGACGCTCATCAGGGGATCGTCGATTCGAGGAGCGTGCGTCGTGCGGAGCATCTGGCGCGGAGCCATCACCTTCGGCCTGGTCAACGTGCCGGTCAAGCTGTACGCGGCGACCGAGGACCACGACCTGCCGATGCACCAGGTGCACAACGCCGACGGCGGCCGCATCCGCTACCAGCGGCGGTGCGAGGTGTGCGGCCGGGTCGTGGAGTTCCAGGACATCGACAAGGCCGACGACGCGGGCGACCAGACCGTGGTGCTGTCGAAGGACGACCTGAAGTCGCTGCCGGTCGAGAAGAGCCGCGAGATCGACGTGGTGGAGTTCGTGCCCGCCGACCAGGTGGACGTGATCCGGCTGGACCGCAGCTACTACCTGGAGCCCGACTCGAAGAGCTCCCGCTCCTACGTGCTGATGCGGCACGTGCTGGCGGAGACCGACCGCGTCGCCGTGGTGCAGTTCACGCTGCGGCAGAAGACCCGGCTCGGCGTGCTGCGGGTGCACGGCGACGCGCTGCTGCTGCAGTCGCTGCTGTGGGACGACGAGGTGCGCGAGGCGGACTTCCCGTCGCTGCAGACCGAGGTCGAGCTGAACGCCCGCGAGCTGGAGATGGCGACGAGCCTCGTCAAGAGCTTCGAGAGCGACTTCACGCCGGCCGACTTCACCGACGAGTACCAGGCGCAGCTGAAGCGGCTCGTCGACGCGAAGCTGGAGCAGGGCGAGGCCGTGGACACCGCGGCGACCTTCGGCGAGTCGGAGGACGACGAGGGCGACGGCGAGGTGATCGACCTGATGGAGGCGCTGAAGCGCAGCGTCGAGGCGAACCGCGCGGCCAAGGGGAAGAAGGCCGAGCAGGGCGCCGCGGCGAAGAAGCCCGCCTGACCTCCTTCGCCGTTCACAGGTTCGGGGTGCCGGGCGCCCGGAACCGCCGAACGGCGGGGACTGAACGGGCGGCCTGGCGCAACGCCGGGCGTCCTGGCCCCCCGGACGGGGGCCGCTGCCTACCGTGGCCCGCCATGGACCAGGTGCTGGAGGCCGAGCCCGCCGCGGAGCTGCCCGCGTCGTCCCGGCGCGCGCTGCTGGGGCTCGGCGCCGTGCTCGCGGCCGGCGCCGTCGCCGGCGC